>JAUVIJ010000045.1 GCA_030592835.1 Candidatus Cloacimonadota bacterium
CCGGATTGTTCCGTACCGAAGAATTCCCCCGGTCCTCTGATTTCAAGATCTTTTTCTGCAATTATAAATCCATCTCCTGTCGAAATCATGGTCTGAAGTCTTTCTTTCGCTTCTCTGCTGATTGGCAAATAACTGATCAGATAACAGTATGATTCTTCCGAACCCCTGCCGACTCTGCCTCGGAGTTGATGTAACTGACTAAGCCCGAATCGTTCGGCATGCTCTATCAACATTACCGATGCATTGGCCACATCGATTCCTACCTCGATAACTGTTGTTGATACCAGTACATCGATTTTTCCATCTTTAAAATCCATCATGATTTTATCTTTTAGGGTTGATTTCATTTTTCCATGCAGCAGGCTGCATTTGAAATCCGGGAAAATTCTGCCGGAAACCTCTTCATAAGTGGATTCTGCTGCTTTTAAAGGGGACTTGTCTGATTCCTCGATCAGGGGACACACTATATAAATCTGCCTGCCGGCTTTTAGCTGTTTTCTAACCTCTATATAAATACTATTTTTCTCACTCTCATATTTCCAAAATGTAATAATAGGCTGGCGTCCCGGAGGAAGTTCATCAAGAACACTTATTTCGAGATCCCCAAACACTGTTAAAGCAAGAGAACGGGGTATCGGTGTTGCCGAAAGGTACATCATATCTGGATGTCCATTATTTGCTGTCAGGATTGCTCTTTGTTTAACTCCAAAACGGTGTTGTTCATCAATAGCTACAAAGCCGATTTTTTTGTATTTCACGTCCTTTTGAATCAAAGCATGAGTGCCAATGATTATATCTATTTCTCCGGACGCAATTTGACTTTTAATCTCCTTTTTACCTTTGTAGTTCCCTCCTTTCAGCAATTCTATTCTGATATTTGGCTGGTTTTGCAGCAACTTTGTAAAACTGTTGTAATGCTGTTCTGCCAGAATTTCAGTTGGTGCCATCAAAACTGCCTGATAATTATTCTCAACTGCCAGAAGCATGGCAAATAATGTAATTATGGTTTTACCAGAACCTACATCTCCCTGAAGTAATCTGATCATCTGCCGGGGTGATGTCATATCGCTCACAATCTCTCTGATTACTTTTTTTTGAGCAGAGGTCAGGGAAAAAGGTAATGAGTTTTTTAATTTGGTCGTACAGGTCTTTTTCAGGACGAATTTGAAACCGTTTTTCTTTAAATGGTGCTTGAATTTAGATCTGGCCAGCATTAACTGCAGATAAAATAATTCTTCAAAAGCGTATCTCTTTTTTATCTCAGGAATTTCTTCCGGGTGCTGGGAAAAATGTATTTTCTGCAGGGATTTTTTCTTTGATTCAAAATTATATTTTTTCAGAATATAATCCGGTAGACTTTCTTTAATATGGTCATGATATAGCTGAAAAGCTGTTAAAATAAGTTTACGCATGATATGTATGGATATTTTATCTGTAAGGTTATATACTGGTAAAATCGATCTTTTATGCCAGAATTTATTACTTCCGGAAGATGTTTCAAGAATTTCAAACTCGGGATGTATGATCTGAGGTCGACCGGCAAAAGAGGTTACAAAACCGCTTACCCACATCCTTTTCCCGATCTCAAACTGCTTAATGAACCACTTACCGAAACGGAACCAGGTGCAGAAAAGATGATCTTCACCATCAGTAATTACTACATTCAGTCGAAATTTATTTTTCCCGATTATTCTTTTTTCTACCGAATAGATCTCTCCAATCAGGGAATAGTTGTTATCCACCCTGATCTCACTGATTTTTTCTTCCTGCAACCGATTAATATAGTTCCGAGGAAAATGATTCATTAAATCTTCGATATTGAAGATTCCCAGTTTATTCAAATACCTGGCTCTATTTTCCCCAACACCCTTGAGATATTTGATATCATATTGCAACGGATTAGATAATTTCATTTTTTGAACTTGAAAAGAGAAGCCGTCTTTAGTCAAGAAAAAAGGAATGTAAAATACTTTGACAAATATATGCCTACCCTGAATGAATCATGCTTATTAGGAGAAAATGTGAAATTAAAAACCTGGTTTATATTACTCTGGAGTATTACTATGTTATCTGCAACAACCGGATACAAGATGCCTTCTCAGGAAATTGTCGAGATTTTCGATATCCCTTCATTACCATATATTTATTTTATTCCCTTCACGAATATAGGTCTTGAAATAACCTACCAGGATAAGATGACTCTGGAACAGTTAGCTGATCCCAGTCTTAAACTTGCCGGGAAAAAGATCTCGATAAAATTGAATGCTCCATTCGATTATTATCCACGCAAAACTATTACAATAATAGATTTTAATTCTCAAACCAGGATTCCTGTAAAACTACCGGATAACATCAAAATAAGGGATTATAAATTATCTTTTGATCGGAAGTTCCTGGCTTTTTCTCATGAGACTGACGAAGGGATTGAACTGGGTATAATAGAACTTGAGAATGGTTCCTTTAAACTGCTGAATCAGATATACCTCAATGATTGTTTTTCCGATAGCGGGTTCTGGTGGATGAACGACAGTGGAAAGATCTTGATTAAATCTATTGTCGATGATCGTGGAGCAATGCCGACACCACCACCCATCCCTGCAAGCCCCGTTATTGAAGAAACTTCTGGAAAGACCAGTACGAACAGAACATATCAAAATTTACTTACATCAGAATACGACAAAGATCTTTTCGACTTTTTCTGCAGATCACAACTGCTTATTGTAGATATAAAAAATAACACCAGAGAAAAAATCAGTTCTCCGGCAATATACGATGAGATCTCATTATCCCCAGATAATAACTTTATTTTTGTTGAAAAGGTAACCAAACCTTATTCTTACGAATTACCCCATTATAGATTTCCCCGTAATTTTGAGATCCTGTATATCGATGGTAATCCTTTCAAAAACATTTATCAACGTCCTCTTCAGGATCAAGTCCCTATCGGGGGAACATATCAGGGACCTCGGCGATTTTCCTGGCAACCTTTTCATGATGCCAGCCTTGTCTGGGTAGAAGCCCTGGATAAAGGTGATCCGAAAGTTGTAGTTGAGTATCGAGATAAGATTATGCGTTTCGATGTTTCTACTGATTCTGAGCCTGAAGAACTTTTTCGTACCAAATATCGTTTCACAGGGATCGAATGGTCTCAGGATAAAGATGAACTTATCTATTCCGAATATGATCGTGATCGACTCTGGAAAAGAAAATGGCTTCTGACTTTGAAAATTAATCCCGCTGAATTGATACTGGACATCAGTATCAATGATCGTTATCAGACTCCCGGAAAACTAATACACAGAACGACAGCCCGTGGTGAAGTAGTATTTTTGAAGGACAATCAAACTGTCTTTTTCAATAATCTCAAAGGGGCAACCCCTGAGGGTGACTCGCCATATCTTTCTAAAATGGATCTAAAAACTCAGAAGCAGGAAATCCTGTATCGATGCCGTAAAGATTTCTTCGAGACTGTTGTTGGGTTTTCTGATCCTAGGTTAGAACAAATTGTTATAACCAGCGAAAATAACAGTAACCCCAGGAATTATTATCAGATAGATCTGAACAGCAGTGAAAAACATAAACTTACGGATTTTCAGAATCCCTACCCGAAATCAGTTAAATTCAAAAAAGAACTGATAACTTTCCCTCGTGAAGATGGAGTCACTCTTTCCGGAACGCTTTACCTTCCTGTAGATTATAAGCAGGGCGATAAACTTCCACTGATATATCACGCATATCCTGAAGAATATACCGACATTTCTACTGCTGGACAAATAAAATCATCTCCCGATAAATTTATCGGTTTTCATGGAGCTACAATAAAATATTTTGCTCTGAAAGGTTATGCTATTCTGGCTAATGCTTCCATACCAATTATCGGAGATCCCGAAACGGTAAATGAAACCTTTATCGAGCAATTATTGTTAAGCGTAAAAGCTGCTATCGAACACCTCGATACACTGGGAATAATCGATCCTGACAGAGTCGGAATAATCGGGCACAGTTACGGTGCCTTCATGGTAGCAAATGTGCTCGTCCATAGTGATCTCTGTTGTGCTGGAATCGCCAAGAGTGGTGCTTATAATCGTACTCTTACACCTTTTGGTTTTCAGAGTGAAAGGCGAACCCTCTGGCAAGCAAGAGAATTCTACCTGAAAGTTTCACCTTATCTATATGCCGAGCAGATCAACGAACCTTTACTTCTTATCCATGGAGAAAATGATCCCAATTCCGGTACCTATCCCCTACAGTCACAACGTATGTATCAAGCACTTAAAGGAAATGGATCTACTGCAAAACTGGTTATATTGCCTTTGGAAGAACATGGTTATTATGCAAGGAAATCTAATCTACATGTATTAGCGGAAATTATAGAATGGTTTGAAAAATATGTAAAACATGGAAAAGAAGAGAATTAATCTTTTAACCCAGATAATGCAGATACTGCATTATCTGGGTTTAACCACTGATAAAATTTCAGACAACTGTTTGAACTGCACTCCCCGCATTTTTTGCTGCTGCAGATATAACCCATGTCGACTTGACCGATATATCCTTTGCTCTGTAGAGTATAGATCATACCTTCCAGGACTGCTTTATCAATACCAAAACGATATGATATTTCTAACAAATTGACGGTTTTATGTTCTTGAATATAGTTAATAATTTCCTGTAGCATTATCTGACTATTATTCTCTCAGCCACCGCCCGGGACATAATGTAACGGGATTCACCTATGGCTATTACCAAATTCGGATCCGTGCTGTCGTTCTTTTGTACTGTTATTATCCCGCCATTGAAAACGCCCATCTCTACCGTTTTTCTATCAGGATTACTCAAGATCACATATTTTTTATTTACAACTGCATTATTCAGGGTGGTTTTATGACGATGGCCAAATCTTTTACCGTGAATGCCCCGTTTTTCCCTTGCACAATTATGTAACTTTCTGTGTCTTCCTTTTCCCCAGCCTAGCATAAATTTCCCTATTTTTTTCTTGATAATCTAATATAAATTTCTCTGATTGCAAATTAGTCTCAATCACAAAACAATTATATCATTAATTAATCCCGATTTTACGGTAATAATGGCAGAATTTTCTGTCCCATTCCAGTGCTGGGATCCTTACCCCGAGGGGAGTTGTCGAAGATCTCAACAACAGAATAGACGACTGTAATGAAATCCCGGCTGAAATGTCCGTGAAAATAGCTATGAACAAGATTAACATATTTGATCATTTTCTTTTCATATTCTGTAAGATTAGGATCGTCCGGATGAATCAACCTGGTAATGGTTTTAAGTTTATAGGATGGAATGTCGAGATAAACGATCGTAGAAATGGGGTTTGTCATCTGATTCAGGAATGACTGGGTCATAAATTCCGGGGTTGAATAAAGTTCAAGAGAGATCTGTTTATCAAGATCAAAGATATCTGCTGCATTTTCATATAAATATGCCAGGCTATCCAATTTTTCCAGGAGTGGAGCATCAAAACTTTTCTCCATCATGGTGATTATCTCATCAATTCTATCTGCACGGGGAAGAAACCCCATCCCTTTGACTGCATTATTTAAAGCAAAGGATGTGTCTTTTCTTTTAAATCCGGAAGTTGCTACTATACCATTATGGGGTCCTGCCAATTCAGGTCCGGAACCAGTGTCTTTTTTTCCTGTCAGCATGTTACGGAAAAAATCTATGCTTTCCATTCTTCTTTCTACATTCCAATTCATGAAATTTTCAGGAAATGATACTGTTTTAAATTCCTGCCATTTCCCATCAACAAAAGCTCGTACCATATCAGAATTCTCCTGCTGGGTTTCAGCTACTGTCTGAAGACTATATCCGTCTTTCCAGAAACTGGCTGGATCAGGTTGCGCATAATTCTGGTTACATCCAGTAATAACCAGGATTGAAATCAATAAAAGGAATAATGCTATTTTTTTCATAATGTTTCTCCTCTTTTTTATTTTTTAACGATTTGGTTTTTTACATTATTGATCGCTTTCTCAATTGCTGCTTGATCACCCAGGTAAAAATGATCGCGAGGTTGCAGGTTTTCAACAAGCTGGTAATCTAAGGCAATTCCGGTTGGGATGTTAAATGAGGTAATTTCAGAATCAGAGACCTTGTCCAGAATTTTCACCAGCGCTCGGAGGCTGTTACCATGGGCAACAATCAGCACTTTCGATCCAGAGGTTATCGCAGGAATAATATCCTTTTCCCAGTAGGGAAGGAATCTGTTTAAAGTATCAGCCAGACATTCACTTCTGGGTAGATCATTTTTATTTAGATGTTTGTAACGCGGATCGTGCCCGGGATAATGTTCGTCTTCTTCATCTAATTCGGGAGGAGGTGTATTATAGCTTCTTCTCCAGATATGTACCTGTTCCTCCCCATATTTATTCACTGTTTCCAGCTTATTTAATCCCTGTAAAACACCGTAATGTCGCTCATTCAATCTCCAGGATTTTCGTACAGGCAACCATTCCAGACCCATTTCCGATAGAATCAGCCACATGGTTTTTATTGCTCTTTTTAAATATGATGTATAAACAAGATCGAAGTTGTATTCTTCCCTTTTTAGCAATTGACCAGCTTTAATAGCTTCTTCGATGCCTTTTTTACTGAGGTCGATATCTGTCCAACCTGTAAAAAGGTTATTTCTGTTCCAGAGACTCTCTCCATGTCGAACCAGTACAAGTTCATACATGTTAAAATTCCTTGTTTCTTTTAGCTATTTTAAGTGAGTAAAATTTCAGGATCAGATAGATTCCCCCTAATAAAGTTAAGCAGATTAGAATAAAAACAAATGATCGGGTCGGGTTCAGGGTAAAGGTGCTGATCTGATAGTATAGAGTAGAAATGATCCAGGCAAGCGGAGTTAGATACGATAAAGATAGAAACGCCCAGCCTTTTCCAGCTTCTTTTGCAATGACTGCTATTACCGCAATACAGGGCATATAGATCAGGATGAATAACAAATAGGCAAAAGCTCTGTTCCTGCTGTCACTAAATTTCTTTTTCATGACAGCAAAGGTGTCTTTATACAGATCAAGATCTGATGCGATTATTTCGGTTTCGGAGGTATCGATCTTTTTATTTATGGAATCCTTTTTTGCAGCGCCAATATCCTTAAATCCTGCAGGAATAAGTTTAAAAGCTCTATTTATTCCCTGCCAGAAATCAAATTCGATCTCATTTTTCCTATTATCTTCCATCTGGCTGTAGAGAGCATCCAGGGTTCCTACAACTGTTTCTTTAGCAAAAATACCCGTGATCAAACCCACGGTAGCAGGCCAATTATCAGGTTGAATTCCCATAGGGGTCATCAGAAGTGTTATTTTCTTACCGATCTCAATATGAATTTTTTTCTGGTGGGCAATATCCATCATATTAAGAGCTACTATCAGAGAATTTTTCATTTCCAGCAACTGTGTCGTTAAATAAAGTGTCCGTTCCAGATTGGTGGCATCAACAATATTTATGACCAGGTCAGGTTTATCCTTCAGTATAAACTCACGGGATACTTTTTCATCGAGCGAATAGGCGGAAAAAGAATATATCCCCGGTAAATCTATAAGTTCGTAATGATGATCCCTGTATTCATAACTTCCCTCTATCCTTTCTACAGTAACACCGGGCCAATTACCTACTTTCTGCTTTGATCCTGTTAAAGTATTAAATAATGTCGTTTTCCCACAATTAGGATTACCGGCTAAAGCAATTGTATATCTATCCATTAAGATTTTGTTTCCTTATCTCTCTTATTTGAACATTTCCGGCAAAGACCCTGAGCCCCAATGCTGAAATCGAGGATCTTAAATTTATGGACCTCTGCCAGAGATCTTAATCTATTCTCCAGTTCACTGCTATTTATTTCTATGATCTTACCGCAATTATTGCAAACAAGATGCAGATGATGATCCTGATCGGATACATTTTCATACTGGTCCTTTGCCTGACAGCGAAGTGATTGTTTTATCAATCCGGACTTCACTAATAAAGGCATAGTTCTATAAACAGTAGCCCGGGAAACATCCCGGTTGTTCCTACGGATCTGGTCATATAAGGTTTCTACATCAAAATGACTAGGGTTGTTAAAAACTATATTTAAGATTATCTGTCGTGGTCTGGTGTATTTAAGATCACTTCTCTTCAAATAATCAATGAAAATCTTTTCATGTTCATTCATTTAATCACTCCTGATACATGAACGCAAAATATTGTTAACAGCTATTGTGTCAATAAATATTGATAATGAGTCTCAATTTAGTTTTATGGAGGGAATTTATTAGGAAAGTTTCAGGTTTTGAAATGATCTACGTGATTTCCTTGAAGATCAATATAAGAACCCATCAAATTTGCAGTTAAACAGGAATGAACTGGCAAAATACCAAGAAGATCGCCGTTTCTTATCTCGTTCAGCAGCTTATTAGAAGCAGATATGGTCCCGTGTTCCTGGGATAAAGAAGTGACATAAGTATCTTCATAAGGAGTTTGCCATCCCATCTCTCCCAATTTAACAACCAGACCGAATATTTCTTGGTTTCGATATCGTATTGATTCCTTGGAAAGGTGGATCGCACCACCATAGATCACGATTTTTTTGTCGGTTTTATTTATACTCACGACCGGGCAGGCAAGAGCAAGGGCAATATCTTTTATGGAACACGATCCTAAAGCAAGCTGCATAACATCATAAAAAACAAAATTACCTAGTCTGATTTCATCGATTGCAGAAAAATCATTAGCCAGACTACATCCGGGAGTATCGCCGATGGACAAAATGAGAGCAGGATATTGTCGAGAAAATTTACTTTTAAGATTCCTGAGAATTTCACAGGATCTGTTATGATTTTTAAGGATCTGACCAACCGTTGCTGCCTGATAATTATGACCGGCATGAGTAAGAAAACCCTTGAAATCAATTAATTCCATAGCTGTTAGTTTTAATATCATCTTTTCAATTATTTCAATATCCCTTATTTTCATCCCGGAACGGTGATACCCGGTATCGATCTCCAGAAAAACACCGATGGGAGTCGTTATCTTTTTTTCAAGCTCATTCTCAGATCCGGGATGGCTGATCAATATATTCAGGGATATTGTTTTCGCTAATTGATTGATTTCATTGAGTTCGCGTAAATTTACAGGAAAAGCAATCGTTATATCGTTCCAACCGGCTTCCGCAAAGTATTGAGCCATGGCAACGGATGAAACTGTTATTCTACTTACATCCAGATCCTTGAACCATAGAGAAATATCACGGGATTGATGAGTCTTGAAATGGGGTCTGAAAATCAGATCTTTTTGTTCTGCTTTTCTCACCATTTTTTTCATGTTGTTCAGGCACTTTTTCTTATCCAGAAGTAAGACAGGTCTTGTAATATCCACTATCATTTCTCCCAAAATAAATAAGGGTGAGCATAAGCCCACCCTTATTCTTTCGGCAAGATATTTTATCCTTTAATCATAGATTTCGTAAAAGATCTGGTTGTGAACAAAACGGATATTTTGACCCAGAGCCAGATATTGTGAAGTTATCATTTGATCGTTAAGCAGCTTGAAATATTCTTCAGAGCCGAATTTGATCCTGATATTCTGCTGTGGTTTCTGAGTTTGTAATTCCGAATCAACCCAGAATTTATCACTTTGATAGAACGCTCTTCCCTGAATGTTTCTTACTTGCTGGCTGGAATAAGTTTTCTTTCCTTCTCCGCTATCAGAATACATTCTTTCCTGTCCTTGGCGAGTATGAGTCATATTTTCAGCATAATTCAACTGCTGAAATTCCATACTAACCTGATTGCTGCGATGACCACTTTTTAAGCTCAATCCTTGAAATTCATCTTCCAGTTTACTCCGAAATTGGACATCTCCTGAAAAACTCCTGGCTAATGCCCAATCTTCATCCATCATATTATTAGCAATCTGAAGCTCTTCGTCTTCCAGGATAAGATAGCTTGTATAAGGAGTAACGATCCCGTGAGTTTTAGCAAGAATTGTGATTTCGTCTATCAACTCATCACTTTCACCATGCAGACGAACCATATCTAAAAGATATCCTATTCTTCGGGAAGCCCAGATAGGAGGAATAAAATCATATTCAGCTGATTTTTTAAATTCAGTCTGATATTTATATTTGACTACTTTTCCATTAACCAGACCAGATAACAGAATTTCTGTTTTCCCGCTCCCTTCAAATCTGCCCAGAAGCATTAAACTCGATCCTTTAAAAAGATCAGGCAATTCCCTGGGATAATACTGATAGGTTTTTATTGAATTACCATAGGATAGAGAAAGATCCGTCAATACCGGGGATTGAACCTTATTATAGAAAGTAGTGATCTTTTCTTCGATATTTTCATCGGGAGAGATATAAGTGCGGGTTGCTTTACTGATCTGAGTGATCTTATCAAGCAAATGTGTATTGATCTCATTTCCAACACCAAAGGTGAAAATTCTTACTTTCTCACTGTTCTTTTCTTTTATTTTCCGAACCAGTTCATCTTCATTCTTTTCACCTATCGTTGGTTTACCATCCGTTATAAAGACAACTAAATAAGGACGCAGAGGATCAAATTGATAATCCAGTGCCTGCAGCAGAGCTTCTTCAATATTCGTTCCGCCAATCGAATGTAATTCATCGATATAATCATAAGCCTGTTTCCGATTTTTCTTGCTGGCATCAGTAAGCTTATTAAACAGTTGATAGGATTC
>JAUVIJ010000137.1 GCA_030592835.1 Candidatus Cloacimonadota bacterium
CGTTCAATGATTTTTTCCTCTTGAGTTGATCCGGATGACCCAGATTGATCAAATAGCTGTCATGTGGCATGATCAGATCAGGATAAAATCCTTTCCTGTTGCAATTGAATTTGAATTTTGTGATGTTTTCCTCTGATAGGGGTTTTGCTGTCCATTGGAGCTGATTTTTTGTAAACATGGCGAAAGCGGTAGCTTTTAATTTACTTGCGTTTAAAGGTGCATTTTCAACACCTCCGGCAATGCTGACATGAGCACCGATATATTTCATGAAAAAATCAGAGCAATGCTAATTCTTGGTTAATTTCCTGAGCAAATCTATTTTCTTCTTTTGCATACTGAAATGCTTGTGTCTATTAAAAGAGATTTTTTCTAGAGAATTAAGGTAATCATAAAGTTGCTGATCACTCATTGGCTTCAAGATTCTAGTTTGGGAAAAGACTTTCTTTGCTTTTTTCTGCCAGTATTCTGATTTTGTCTGATTTTTATCGATTAAGCCCATTTCGTAAAGATTCTGCAGGTATTTCTTGAAAATACCGGATTTCTTAGGGTTTTTAAATTCAATCAGATTACCATCATTGGCAACTGCAGTACCATTGATCTCAAGATATGAAGGCATTGGAAGAATCATGTGACAGGGATCGCTGTCATCGAGATGTGTATTGACCGAAAGTATGAATTTACTGTTTTTCAACATTTTTTTCTGTTCTTCACAAGGTAATTCACCATATAAAAGGACAAAATCAGAACTCTGAGGTTTGCCTGGTTTGATACCCAATTGTTTCAATCCTCTGAAGTTGGCGAAATCAGATGTGGGTAAGACGCCGGATCCTTTACTGAAATCGCATACCATATAGGAAAGCATCCATGTATTCCAGATAGATTCTTCGGTCAAATGTTCTCTACTGTATAAAAATATGGTTTTTTTGGGCAGTTCCAGATCTATTGGCAGTGGTTTATCTTCTTTATCGGTATCTTCACTTTCTTCTTCATAATAGGTTTCGAGGATTTTCTCCAGGATATCTGTTATTAGTTCTTCATCGAAAAAGTCGTCAGCAAACTGGTTGAATTCGTTCTTATCATCGGTGACGATAATCAGTCTTTTACCCTTTCTTTGTTCAGCCCTGGCAAGCATTTTCAGGGTATGGCTTATTTTTCCGACAATAAAGATAACTTCAGCTTCCTTGATATCTTCATAAGTTTTGGAAAGCATGGTTGTACCATAAAGGCCATCTACAAAATTTTTATCATAAGAAATGGAACAAAGTTCTGCATCGGCATTTTTAGCGACTTCTTGCATTAAGAGAAGTTCTTCATTGGAAGCAATAGCTGACACATATATTTTTTTTGAGGTAGCATCAGCAAGTTTCTTTTTAATAATATCTAAAGCTTCGGATACATTAGCATATCTGGTCCAGTTCTCATCTTTCTTTTCCAAATTATCTTCGTTTTTCAAATAGGCAGAATTTATTCTATCCCCATCCTCCAGCATTTGCCAACCGAATTTTCCAGCAAAGCAAAGATTTCTTTCATTAAAACCTTCATCTTCCGCAGGATTAATATAAACAACCTTATCTGTCTGGAAAAAGATATCGATTTTACACCCTGTACCACAAAGCCCGCAATTCTGAGTGACCTTTTCCAGAACATGTGGATTAGTTTTATAGTTTATGTTCCGGGGGGTCAAAGCACCGACGGGGCAGACTTCAATGCATTTTCCACAGGATTCACAGTTAGTGTTCTTCAGACTTTCTCCAAACTCGGGAGCTACTGTACTTGCAAAACCCCGGTAAATATATCCCAAAACACCGGGACCTTGAACTTCAAGGCAGATTCGAACACACCGACCGCATTTGATACATTTGTTTGGATCTCTGAGGATAAAGGGATGGGATTGATCGATTGGATATTTGTTTTTGGAACCGGTATATACAGCAGGATCAATTGAATATTCGGTGGAATACTGTCGTAAGGAACAATGAGAATTTATCTGGCAGCCGCATTCCAGGCATCTGTCCGCTTCTGCTCTGGCGTCTTCTTCATTGAAACCCAGTTCTACTTCAGCGAAGTTACTAATTCTATCTTTAGGTTCTAATTCCGGCATCTGAAAACGATTGATCTTCGGGTACTGCTCAAAATGTATGGGATCAATGTCCTTTAATTTCTTTTCTTTTTTTGCATCGAATTCAAAATCAGGACCACATAGTTCTTCACCATTAAGGAAGCGATCGATGGAAATTGCTGCAATCCTGCCGTCGGCAATTGCTTCGATCGCTGTTGCAGGACCTCTCTGAAAATCACCACCGGCAAAAATATTATTAAAACCAAGATACATTGTATCTTTATTGACAACAGCAGTAGACCATCTGGTCAACGGGATTTCCTTACCATCAATCTTATTTTCTGCTTCAGCTAGAAATTTTACATCGGGTGATTGGGAAATTGCCGCAATGATAGAATCAAAGTTTTCCTCGAAAAATTCTCCGGTCGGTTCAGGACGACGACGACCGCTTTCGTCGGGTTCACCGAGTTTCATTTTCTCTAGTTTTACAGATGTCAGCTTTCCTTTCTTGGCAAAATTCTCAACCGGGTTTGTTAGAAAATAGAATTTTATACCTTCTTCTTCAGCAGCATCGACTTCATAGGATTCGGCAGGCATTTCTTTTCTAGTTCTTCTATAGACGATAATTACTTCAGATCCCAGTCGTCTAGCTGTTCGGGCACAATCGATAGCGGTGTTTCCTCCACCGACAACGGCAACTTTTTTCCCGACTTTTAATTTATTACCAAGAACATAATTTTTAAGGAAATCAACACCCAGAAAACATCCTTTATAGTCACTACCCTTAATTCGCATTGGGACGGCGTTCTGAGCTCCGAGAGCCAGGTAGACAGCATCATATTTCTTACTGATATCTGATAGCATGATGTCTTTACCAACAACAGTTCCTGTCTCAATTTTCATGCCGTTCTTACACATGATATCAATTTCTTGATCGAGGATCTTTGTAGGTAACCGATATTCTGGAATCCCGTATCTTAACCAACCTCCAGGATTGTTTGCAGCTTCAAAAACCTTAACTTCATATCCTGAAGTGGAAAGGTAATAACCACAAGTTAATCCGGAGGGTCCGGCTCCAATAATAGCGATCGATTTATTCTTTAACGGTTCCCGTTCAGGGACATAATTCCAATGAGAATTCAGGTCAAAATCTGCTGCATATCTTTTTAGTTGTCTGATCGCAATTGGTTCATCAACGATCGCACGTCTGCATTCAGCTTCACAAAAGGCAGGACAGACCCGACCGATCGATAACGGCATTGGTAAATTTTCTTTTATAACTTTCACAGCTTCCTGGTATTGACCGTTAGCAATGAGAGATACATAGGTTTGAACATCAACCTGATCAGGACAGGCCAGTTTACAGGGAGCTTCACAATCGGCATAGTGGTCTGATAAAAGCAGTTCCAAAGCCATTTTTCTGGCATTGTGAATTTCCTCCGAATCGGTGATGATATCCATTCCTTCTAAAACATTGGTTCCGCATGCGGTCACAAATCCTTTTCTATCCTTAACTTTTACGGCACAGACCCAACAGGAACCGAAAGGTTGTAATTCTTTATCATGACATAGAGTAGGAATACTGATTCCATTGGCCTCAGCTACTTCTAAAATAGTTTTACCTGCTTCGGTTTGTATTTTCTTACCGTTAAGTTTTATGGTTATCATATGAGGTTTCCCCTTACGATTTTGTTATTGCTTTGAATTTGCAGGCGTCAAAACAGGCTCCACATTTTATACATTTTTCCTGTTCTATGAAATGCACTTCTTTTGGTTTTCCGGATATACAATTCACCGGACATTTTCTGGCGCAGATAGTACACCCAACACATTTGTCTGGAACAACCTCAAACTTGAGAAGTGCATTGCATACTCCAGCCGGACAGCGCTTTTCTTCAATATGTGCTAAATATTCGTCGCGGAAATATCTTATAGTAGTTAATACAGGATTAGGTGCAGTTTGACCTAGCCCACATAGAGAACTTTTGATAATAGTTTGGGACAATTCCTCCAGTTTCTCAAGATCTTCCAGTTCTCCTTTACCCTCGGTAATCCTGGTCAGGATTTCCAGCATTCTTTTTGTGCCGATTCTGCAGAAAGTACATTTTCCACAGGATTCATTCTGGGTGAAATCGAGAAAGAATTTGGCAATATTGACCATACAGGTCGAAGTATCCATTACCACCATTCCTCCTGAACCCATAATAGCACCAGTTTTATTAATGGAATCGTAATCTACTGGTGTATCCAGTAATGATTCAGGAAGACAACCTCCGGAAGGTCCTCCCAGTTGGACTCCCTTGAAGGGTTTATCCGTCAACATGCCGCCCCCGACTTTATAGATAACGTCTCTTAATGTCATTCCCATGGGAACTTCGATCAGTCCGCTGTTTTTAATTTTACCAGCCAGGGCAAAGACCTTTGTACCTTTGCTTTTATCGGTTCCGTACTGAGCAAATTTATCAGCTCCGTTAAGGATGATCCAGGCAACATTGTCAAAGGTCTCGACATTGTTGATATTGGTGGAATTTCCCCACAATCCCGATTGAGCAGGGAAGGGAGGCCTGATCTTGGGCATGCCGCGATGACCTTCGATCGATGCCATCAGTGCCGTTTCTTCGCCACAGACGAAAGCACCTGCTCCTTCCTTGATATGAAGATTGAAATGAAAATTCTCACCTATGATCTTGGATCCGATAAAACCGCCTTGCTTGGCATCCTTGATCGCTTTTTTCAGGTGTTTGATAGCCATGGGATATTCAGCTCTACAATAAATATAACCTTCATCAGCACCGATCGCGTAAGCACAGATAGCCATACCTTCTATAATACTGTGAGGATCTCCTTCCAGAACACTTCTATCCATAAAAGCACCGGGGTCACCTTCATCGGCATTGCAAACCACGAATTTTTTATGACCTTTATTTTTTTTCGCCAATTCCCACTTAAAACCTGTGGGGAAACCAGCTCCACCTCTACCCCTTAATCCGGATTCCGATATTTCACTGATTACCTTATCCCTGGAATATTCGCTCAATACTTTAGCCAAAGCTTTATATCCATCTCTGGAAGTGTAATCATCTAACGATTCCGGATCTATTATACCGCAGTTTCGAAGGGAAATTCTGGTTTGACTCAGGTAATTATCGTTTTCGGAACCTTTGTAATTCTCAGAGAGGATGATATTATCCCGACTGGGCGTATTTTTCAGGTAATTGTCTATGATATTCGGTATATTATCGGGTGTGACTCTACCGTAGGTGATACTTCCTGTTTTAGCGGAGATCAATTCGACCAGAGGTTCGGCAAAGCACATACCAATACAGGCAGTCTTCTTTAGATCTGCTTTTATCTTCTTTTTATGCAGGTAGTCATCAATTGCCTGGTAGACATCTCCTGAACCTGCGGCCAGACCACAACTGGCTAAACCAACTTTAATGGTAAGATCCAAGATAATCCCCCTTTAGTTATATGTTTTTAAGATTTTTTTAATGGAATCGGATGTTAATTTTCCATAGGTATTATCATCTATCATGATGACAGGTGCCAGACTGCAACA
>JAUVIJ010000229.1 GCA_030592835.1 Candidatus Cloacimonadota bacterium
AGTCTGGTACGGCGATACAGAATTTGATCCTGATGATATTGAAAATTCTAATTACATTCCCGATCCTGATCCTGATAAAGCAAACGAACCCGATGGGCATAAGGACGCTGAGTATGTTTATTATGCTTATGGAGCCGGTCTGAGCGGACAGTATGACCTTAATGATGCTATGGGTATCGATTTTAATATCATGATCACCGGTCAGCAGCACAAGGAAGATTACACAGATGAAGACGGAGATAACATTATCGATACATGGGCAAGTTGGTGGCCGAGTCCCCAATACGTAGCAGTAATGTCACCGAGTTTCGTTGTAAGCTATCTTACAACCGATCCCTTCGAAATGGGATTCAGTCCCAATCTTCAGTTCTTCTATATTCATCATAATTATATCTCCTATTGGGGAACCAGAAGAGAGAACGATCTACTCCTGATCAACGGTGGTGTAGACGGTATTCGTGACACCTACGGTTCCAGACTTGGTCTTAACACATTCCTCTGGGGTGGAGATCAGATCGGTGTCCGTCATGAATTCAGAGATAATGAATTCCTGAGACTGGGAGAAGGTTTGGTCGAATCTCCGGTCGGATACTGGGGTGGAACTTTCGATTTCGACCATGATCTTGAGAATGTTACCATTATGGGTCAGTTCAACTATCTCGGAGCAACAGATAATACCGGTGGAGATATTGATGTGGATGATCCCAATTATGATGGTGACGGGGACATGTACATGCCGGCCCGTGATTTCATGGGTATGGTATTCGATCTTGGAGCTGTTACTCAGGTCAGCGGTATCGATCTGGGTCTCGATTTCCGTTATGGTATGTGGTCTGAAGTTTTTGTAAGCGATATGCCTGAAACAAGAGATTATACCGATGATGATATAGCTACAACTGCTATGGTTATCGAACTTATGGTGGCTAAACAGCTTACAAATGCTCTTCATTTTGAACTTAAACCACGTTATCAAACTGTTGAGGATGATTATGGCGATGGTGCTTCAATCGATACTGTAAATGATATCATCGTAGCTCATAAATGGGTTTATAACCTCGGTGGATTTGATTTCTGGTTGAGAGCAGAACATCTTTTGGCACGTAATGATAAATGTGAATGGGAAGTTAGAGAAACTGAGTCCGAAGAAATGGATTACAGTGCTCACACTATTCAAGCTGCCTGGGAAGTTAAATTCTAGGAGAATATGTAGAGACGGGTCAATATTGACCCGTCTCATTTTTTTTTATGAAATATATTATTTTAATCAGTTTTCTCCTTACTCTAAATTTTCTTTCCGGAGAGATTATCTGTGAGATCGATGACATCGAGGGAGATGATTATGGCAATGGTTCTATAGTTTATCCCGAACATCTCATGTTCATTGAGGGTGTTTTTGATCTCCTTCAGTTTAAATTGGAATTAGAAGAGGATGAATATATTTTTTCCTTTACGATGAAAGGTAAATTATTCGATGTTGAACACCACGAATTTGAGTATAACTACAGTTTACCCGAAAATTTCATCCTTCCTCTGATTCATGTATATATAGATCAGGATCATATCAACGATTCCGGATTCACAGAAACAGTGGCGGGAACAAATGTGACGATCAATCCTGAAAATGCCTGGGAACGTGTGGTGATCCTCTCTTCTATTCCAGACAGATACAAGGGGTCCCTGAAAAGCAAACAAGAAGAAATATCTAAAAGGACATTAGTCCCGGATAAAATATTCAGATCCCGCAACAAAAAAACAATATCAGTAAAAGTGCCTGTAAAACTTCTAGGTAAGGTGACAACGGATTGGGGCTTTACAGTTCTAATCATGGGGCATGAATTTTCACAGACTATTAAAAAAAATATTTATGTAAGGGAAGTTAAACAGACGTCCAACCAGTACAATTTTGGTGGTGCCGAAGGTGGTTTTTTCAAGCAGTATGATCCCAATGTGATCGATCTACTGTCGGAATATCCCGGCAAACAGGAACATTTATTAAAAGGTTTCAGTAAAAAGGATAAAACCTATGCTTGTGTAACCGCAGTCTATCCTTTTAAAACAGAATTAAAACATAATCTCAGTACAGGTTTAGTAAAACAGATCTCGAAAGAAAAAGTCGTAATAAATATAGGCTCATTGAACAATATTAAGATCGGTGATGAACTGTTGGTCAATAACCAAATATCTGTTGTTGCCAGAGATGTATTTCCGGAGTTGACTATTGCTGAATTTTCCAATGAAAAAGACTGGCTGAAAATAGAAGTCGGGATGAAGGTTACCAAGATAAACCGAGTAGATAGTACTGACAGTGAAGAAGAATAACTTCCTTGTGAGGTAATAAATGGCGGAAGTAATACTGAAAAAGGTAAATAAAATTTATGATGGTAAAGTGCATGTTGTTATAGATAACGATCTTTTCATCAAGGATAAAGAGTTCATGGTGCTTGTTGGTCCGTCCGGATGCGGGAAATCAACTACTCTGAGAATGATAGCTGGACTGGAAGAGATCACCTCGGGAGAGATCATGATCGAGGATAGAGTAGTGAATAATGTGCCTCCTAAAGACAGGGATATAGCTATGGTTTTCCAGAATTACGCCCTTTATCCCCACATGACTGTTTATGAAAATCTTTCTTATGGTTTGAGATTACGAAAATTTTCAAAAGCTGAAATCAAAGAAAGAGTAGATAATGCAGCCGAAATTCTTGGAATCAGCGATCTTCTGGAAAGAAAACCTAAACAACTATCCGGAGGACAGCGTCAACGAGTCGCTGTCGGTAGAGCTATTGTCAGGCATCCTAAAGTTTTTCTTTTCGACGAACCTCTATCTAATCTGGACGCCAAATTAAGGCTTCAAATGAGGGCGGAGATCAGTAAACTTCACAAAAGGTTAGATACAACTATTATCTATGTTACACATGAT
>JAUVIJ010000195.1 GCA_030592835.1 Candidatus Cloacimonadota bacterium
AAAATGTAAACTCAGCAAAAAAATAAATGCCTTTCTTGATAATGAGTTACCGGAAAAGGAAATGGTTTTTTTAAGGGAACACATAAAAACCTGCCGGGATTGCCAGAATGAGATCCGAGACTATAATATTATAAACCGGTTTCTTGGAAAATATCAAGATGAGGATGTGCCGGAATATTTGAACAAGAAAATTTTGGCAGAAATAAAGGAAAAGAAAGATAAGTTTTACATACCCCGATATTCTCTCAAGTTCACCAAATGGGCTCTTGCGGCAGGCGTAGGTGCAGCTTTTCTAATAGGTGCTTATATCAGCAACATGATGTTCTCATCATCAGATCAATACAGATTTGATCTTGGTGAAGATACTTTGTATAGTTATTTCGAAGGAGTAGAATAATGTCTAATAAAACATTAAGTATACTGGTGATTATATCACTTTCCTTTAATTTTGCTTTTTTAGGAGTGTTCTTCTACCATATGTTGAGAGTACCTCTTCCTCCAGCAAATAACCCGAGGCTTAACATCCCTCTGAAACTCCGGGAACAAGCCATGCAGAGCAGAAAAGATATAGAACCATTAAGAATGGATTTTGAATTAACCAGGAGAATATTTGCCGAAGCTTTAAGTGAGAGAAATTTTGATGAACCAAAATTGATTGCACTCCTGGATAGAACAATAGAAAAACAGTTGGTTATGGAAATGGAACTCGGAATAAAGCTCATACAACTCAGAAAACAGATGACTCCCGAGGAAGCCGCTAATTTATTTAGAAAACACAGACCTTTCCTCAATAAATTTAAAAATCGTATTGAATACTGGAAAGAACACAGAAAAAGGAGATAAAAGATGAAAAAAACAATTATGCTCTTGATCGTAACATTTGTTGTAACAGGCATGCTCTTAGCATCAAATGGTAAAAAAGAACACTATGGCAATAAGTTCCCACCTATGGAACACCACCAGGGTCCTAAAATGGGTCATGAGATGAACCCTCACCAAATGGGTGATCATTTCATGATAATTATGAAAGAACTTGATCTGTCTGAAAACCAACAGGAAGAGATGAAGGAAATTCGGTCAGAACACAGAAAAGCTAACATCCGGAGACAGGCCGATATCGATATTCTGGAAGTAGATTTCAGGACTTCCATGAGTAATCATGATTTTCAGAACGCAAAGAAGATCACAGGCGATATTTTTAGTATCAAAATGGAAAAAGCTATAGCCCAGATAGATTTACACGAACAGATCTGGAAACTGCTGGACTCTGATCAGAGGGATAAACTTGAAGAATTAATGCGGGAAAGACCATTTTTAAAAGAGAAAAGCCATCATCCGAATAAGTAAGAAAAAGCGCAGTTTCTTGCGCTTCTGGTTGATGACAAAGTCCTGTGTAAGCAGGACTTTTTTCTATTACTCTTTAATATTTCAATAGATCCCTGATTTCTTTCAGTTCTTTCCTGATCCCTTCAATAACACCTTTTTTATCAGGAACAAAATCCAGTTCAATCTGCTTTTTTTCTTTCAGCATTCCAGTCAGTTTTTTCCTGGCTCCGTCGATAGTGAATTTCTGTTCATGAAGCATAAATCTAATGTTCTTGATCATCTCGATATCATCAGGACTGTATTTGCGATTTCTTCCGAACACTTTCCGGGGTTTCAACTGGGGAAATTCCTTTTCCCAGTATCTCAACACGTGAGCCTTGATATTCAACAGATTACAGACTTCCCCGATCGAGTAATAATATTTCTTCATTTTAATTTCAATCCAGTTAATAATGCATAGATCAAAAAGATAAAAGACAAAATTACAAAAATTATGGGATACCAGAAAAGTTTATCAACATAAAGTGATGAATTCCGACAAAGGTAAAGTTCACTGGCGATCACTGTTTTTTCGAACAGCTCTGAAATGGCAAGAACTTCTCCCATGGGATTTACAATCATGGAATATCCGGTATTGGCACATCTGTAGATCTGGGTTCTCGTTTCGACTGCCCTGATCTTGGTCATAGCAGCATGTTGATAAGTTCCGGCAGATCTGTGAAACCAGGCATCATTGGTAATATTAACAATGAAATCAACTTGCTTTTTCGCAATTCTGTATGTTATTTCAGGAAAAGCGATCTCGAAACAGATCAATGGAGAATAACTGTATTCTTGCTCAAAATATATTTCCTGATCTTTACCATATTCAAAATTTGCCTGACCCATCTGGATATTCCAGAGAATGGGGAAACATTTCAGAAAAGGCATCCTTTCACCAAAGGGCACCAGAATAATTTTATGATACTCAGGATCGATAGTGCTGTCTTTCCTGAATACTGAGGCGCTATTATAGAATTTGTATCGATTCGGATGAGGAGGAAAGGCGATTTCATAACTGGGAAATCCTGTAAAAATATTTATATCCAATTCCCTTGCCAGATCCAGTACAAATCTTTTATACTTATAATCCCTTTTAAGATAAACAGGTAACGCCGATTCCGGCCAGATGATCAGATCCGGTTGCATCAGCATTGCCCTTCTGGTATAGTCATCATAAAGTTTCACTGTGGATTCCAGATACTTAGAGTCCCACTTTATATCCTGGGGAATACTGACCTGAATCATAGCTGTCTTGAAATCAGTTTTTTCCATTACCAGATTTTTAAAACGGAAATATCCATATCCAAACCATAAAAACAGGGTTAACAGGATCAGGATCATATATTTCCTGAAATTGTTTTTCAATCCATAGATAAAATAATTAATGATAATAATCCCGAATGATAAAAGGAAAATACCACCAATTTCCGCCAACTGGATTAAAATTGGAAAATCAGCTAAGGCATATCCTGCATTGAACCAGGGAAATCTGAACTCGCCGAAATTCTGAATAAATTCAAAAGCCAGCCAAAATGAAAGAAATCCGATAATTCTCAGATTTTTTATTTTTTCCCATACTGTCCCTGCTATTAAAAATAAAATTCCAAAATAGATACCCAGTAATATAAACATCCCGAGGTAACCGGGTATTGTTACCAGGCTCACCCAATGCAGACAAACAAGATTATATATAAAACCAAAAATTACCCCAGATAAAAACAGCTTTTTAATAGAAATCCTTTGTTCAAACAGAGAGAAAATTGGAATAAAAGCAAAAAAAACAAGGAAATTCAAATGCAGGGGAAGTCGGCTCAAACCAAGCAATATGCCGGCTACAGTCGATTTTATAATCCAATTGTATGTAGTTAGATCATTTTTCTTCATATACTAATTCCACAATCTTAACACTATATTCTGTATTGAGGATCAGATATTTGTCAATAATGAAAAAATTGATCCAGGCAATTGGTGAAATAGCTAATTTTCTATCGCTTTCGATAAGCTGGATATAATTATTTTTCAGTACAAATGTATTATTCCGATCGAAGAGTACGCGACCTTTATGTTCATCCAGAAATTGCCCCATTCTACTGAATCTGAATGTTTTTTTCTGTCCTTTATCGTAAACTGTTATCTGATTACCTGAAAGATTTATGAACTGTGGATCTTCAATAATGAATTTTCCAAAAGAATATAATCGCTTGGATCCATAGTTCTGAATAGTCACTATTTCTTGAAGATTACTATCGAATACGAAGAGAGTTCCATTGGAATCAACAGCAAGCAGAGTCGGGTTGAGCAGATCTTTCAGGTTGATGTTAGCTATCCGGTTCCCATAACGGTCAAACTTCCTGATAATCTTCTGAAAACTGTCCAGAGCCAGCAGTTTTCCATCCGGTGCCAGAGT
>JAUVIJ010000053.1 GCA_030592835.1 Candidatus Cloacimonadota bacterium
ATAAGTTTAAGGAACATACGAGATATGTGGTTCAAGTTACAAACTTGAACCAACCAACGGGGGTAAATAAACTTGAACCAACCAACGGGGATGAATAAACTTGAACCAACGATAACTTCCCAAAGGTCTCTTTCGAAGAAAACCAAATTTTGTTGACCTTTGGAAAGTTTAATAGAAAATCCCTCTCTAAGATTAGAGAATAGGCAAGGGTGAGTAATCTATTTAAAACCTATACCCAACTCCAATATGATGCGTGTCATTGAGGACTGCATGAGTTGCATAGGCATAATCCACAATAATGTTATACATGCTGAAATTTGCTCCCATAGAATACTGGTTTGGGTTATTTCTCAAACCGAATCTGAGGGACAGCATATCCAGTAATTTGATCTCAACTCCGGAATGGATCTCGGTATCACTGTCGAAGGCTTTTTTCAGTTCCAGGGATGTGGTTACACCATCATAAGGTTCATAGGAAACGCCCATTGCCAGTTTCTGAGGGAGATCTTCTGAGTTTTCCTCTCCCAGCTTGGGATTATTGATATTGGTTACTGTGATACCGATCCTGGTTCTCTGGTGAAGGATTGCAAGGAGACCGATGTTGACACCCAGGGTTACTTCATCTCCGAAACCATTTATAGATAAGTGATAAAGATTCAAAGAATAACCTAGATTCAGTTCGGAATGGATATCTTTCATGAGGTTCATGGCATGAGAGATAGCATAGGTTTTTTCCGAGAGAAGATTAACATCACGGTAATCTACTTCCATGGCCTGGATACCCAGAGCGATATGTCCGTAATTCCCGGGTAATTGTGTTGATACTGCCACACTTGTGAGTTCCTGGAAATTATTTCCGAAAAGACGGGTATAACCGACGAGAAAGTTATTTCCGGCATAAATCAGTCCGGCAGGATTGTAGAAAATTGCATTGGCATCATTACTGGTGGAATAAAAGGCGCCACCGAGAGCACGGGATCTGGGCGATGGCTCGTAATCATTGAATACAGCCTGTAGATTCACAGCTAAAAGAATACTGAACATTATCAGGATAATTATATTTTTTTTCATTGTTCCCGCTCCTTAGTTTAATGGTGTACCAATTACAATTGGTGCCTGATCTGTCTTTTTATTACCGGAACCGGTATCGATAACTTCCAGGTGACAAATATAAAGCCCGATAGGCAGTAATTTATGGTTTTTATCACGTCCATCCCATTCAAACAGAGTAATACCATCGTTATCGGTCACTATTATATTCTGGGCTGTGATCACGAGCTTTCCCTCGGAATTATAGATTCTCAGGATAGCTTTATTCCCGAAATTAGAGGCAAATTCTATCGGTATCTTTTCTCCGGCTCTGGGATTGAAAGCTTGAGGTTGAATAAACAATTTGGCTAAATGAGAAGTGACATGATAGGAGTATGTGAATAATTCAGTCGGAGCATTTTCCGGGAAGGAATAAACAATATTGGCTGAATCTATTACGGTTATATAGAAATAGACTGATGTTCCTTCTTTCTGGTCGGGAATTTGAGCATAATATTCAACATCCCTGGTTTCCGGTTGCATGATTATAGTATCATAATCTGTATCACCTGAAGTTCTCCAGAAAAGAAAAACATCCTCCGTATTATCAGCATCGTTGTAGAAGGTTATATTCACCGGTTCACCTGATACCGGGTTAAGTGGTTCTATCAAAACATCATCATAACCGCCGAGCTGTCCTTCATTAAGCTGATCCTGATATCCTGTCAGGATTTGGAGATAACCGTCATATTCACTGCCGACACCAACCGCTTCAAGAATGAAGCCTACGAAGAACTCACTTAGATCTATTCCGGTAGTGTCCCAGATCCTGATGGTCATTTCATTGTTTTCGTCATCACTGATATTAAGGTTAGTTCCACCACCGGCAGAATAGATTTCGTAGATTGTTCCAGTGACTTTGACCAATGTACCCTCTAAGGACATTTCCTGGTTATTGGAAATATCAATAGTCGTTGGATTCGGTTCCGGTTGACCTGTTGCGAGAACAGTTACATCCGGATTGGTGATCTCTGTGGTTGTATTGCCATAACTGTCTGTATATTCTTCAACGATTCCAGTGATCTCAACCAGGTTTCCCCGGGTCAGATCAGTGATCACAGAAGAATCATAGATATTAATCCCTCTATCGGAGTTATCCTGAACAAAAGCATTTGTTAATCCTTCCTGGACAACGTTAACCCCGATTGTAACTACACCGCTGATGGTAACAGTTTCACCCTCGTAAGCTTCGGGATCGTTCTGGATATCGGCGATCGGAGTGTAATCCTGCATTTCGTATCCGGAAAAATTAACAGTACTGCCGGGATCGATAATATTTCCTGCCAGATCCTCAACATTATTGACAGTTAAAGTATAATTTTCTCCAACTATCTGCTCGGCAGTAGTTAGAGTTACTTTATTGGAAGATGTTAACTGGGCTGCGGAAATATTGAGAGTTGGAGAAATTGAATAGTTGGAAATGGTCTCCGCAGTTTCTTCATCGACAGCTTCATTATAGGTTACTTCTACACTGGTACTGGTTAAAGCATTAGCATTAATTAGAACGGGAGGGATAATATCATCACCTCCGGAGGAATGGAAACCAATATACTCGAAAGTATCTTGGTCGTAGACGATCCATTCGGAATTATCGGCATTTGTTCCTGCAGAAATATCCCAATCTGTGTTTCCCTGTTCAATTTCCGATTTTCTAACCAGGGTATGATTATAGGTTGCATCACTTACTCCAGCAACATCCCAACCGTCACCGGGATTTTCATCCGGGACACCGATCACATCGATTATTTCCCAGTTGCCACCCTCATATCTTTCCAGCGCCCGGGCATCGTTTCCATTAAAATGTACCACACTGGGATAAGGAAGGATCTCATCAGCAACATCCTGTAAAGCAGAATCAGCAGTATCTGTCGTTATGACCCATACATCCCCATTTGTGAGGATTGTGGAAGCTGACCATTCATGAAAGTATTCCCAGCCATTACCATTTGCCGATTGTGCAATACGATAATCACTTAGATCGATATCACTACCGCTGCCATTGTAAATTTCTAAAGCTTTGTTATTACTGCTTCCTTCGATATACTCAGAAAAGAAAACTGTAGCGTCATCTCCACCTTCAGTATAACCGGTAAATATAATCGTTGAATTGGAATCAATAACATTCTGGTTAAGGTCTTCGATATTGTTAACGGTTATCGTATACTGCTGAGCAGGTATTTGTTCACTTGTAGTTAATAAAACTGTCGTTCCGCCTGTTTGCAGGACGGCAGCGAGGATATCCAATCCGGAAATTTCGTAATTTGTTTCTTCCTCGGCCGTTGCTTGTAAAATTTCTTCGGAGAATTGCAGGTTAACGGAAGTTGCTGTTAAGGCAAAAGCACTGACCAGTTCCGGAGGAGTAGTATCTTCTCCCGAAAGTTGAAAATCGTCTAAATCACGGGGATGCAAACCATATTCATCCCAATTATAATCAACTAACCCTGCTATTGAATAAAAAGATATTCCCATTTGAGGATTGGGATACTCATAAAAACCGTCATCGATCTGACATTCACCACTGCCATCATCTACATACCATTGTCCATGGGTATCGGGCAGTTCAATTACGGTAACATTATTGATAATGACCAGAACACCTTCATACATTTCTTCAGATGCCAGGGCATCAGTGGAAATTGTTACCGGTAGTGGGATTGTATTTCCTGAGCTCAAGATGGTAACACTGCCATATGTCATTTCTGTAAGCCCGTAATATTCTGTGATTTCTCCTGTAACTTCCACCTCATCACCTAGTTCTGCTTCAAGGTCGGAATTATAACAATACAGACCTTTCCAGGCACCGCCCTCTGGCATGGAAATGAAGAAACTATCGTCGAATCCGGCAAATCCTGTACCTGTAACGATACCGGATGTTGTAACGTTTTGATTAGCGTAGGGCGAATCTCCTGATGGATCGGTGGTATACTGGATCTCATAGATGGTAACATCTGCATACAGTATACAGGAAAGAAAGATAAACAGTAAAAGAACCAAATATTGTTTTTTCATTTAACCTCCCCGGGTTTTGACTGAAAAACAAAAGCATTTGCCAATAAAATAATAATAGCGATCACGATAAAACTATCTGCCAGGTTGAATACCGGCCATCTGGTCATTATAAAATCTGGAAAATCTAACCAAAGGAAATCAGTTACATGACCAAAAACTATCCTGTCAATAAAATTCCCTGCTGCACCACCTAAAATCAGAGAAAATGCTGCTTTTTCAATTTTATTGACGGTTTTGAGATTGAGGTATATTAAAACAAAAATTGCGATGATAGAGATGAAGATGAACAACGATGTGTTGATCGTATCGTTTCCAAGAGATAAACTGAAAGCTGCTCCGGTGTTGGAAACATGGGTCAGCCAGAAAAATTTCGGTGTTATTTTTATTATCGATCCGTAATCAAGATGAGTTCTGACAAAAATTTTACTGATCTGATCAAGAACTAGAACCGACAGGCTGATCCACCAATAGGGGAAAGATTTCACTATTTTCTTCTTTTATTCAGTTCTTCTTTAGATTTACAATCGATGCAAATTTTGCGTAAGGGATTATTTTTAATCTTTTTTCAGGAATATATTTTCCACAGATTTCACAGATACCGTAAGTTTTTTCATAAATACGTTTTAGAGCTAAATTGATCTTTGTAATTTTATCTATCTCTTTGTTAAGGAGATAAACTCTTTTTTCAGATTCATCTGTATCGGTACCCATATCAGCTTGATGTAAAGAATAGGAGGATAGATCTCCACTTCTTTCTTTTACTCCCCTTTTCAGGATCTCATTAATACCATAGATGAGTTTTTCTGTCTGGGTTTTCTCAACAGCGAGTATTTTTTTGTATTTCTCCAGGAATTCTGAGTTTAAACTTTTTGCTGCCATTTTCAGATCCTCTCACATGATTTTCAATATTTCATTTAAAATTATTAAAAGCTTTTCTGCACCTTGTTGGGCATTATGGTTTATTTCTTCCATACTATGTGCCTGGGAATGGAAAATATTGCTGTAATTGGTGACAATTGATATCCCCAGCACTTTTAAACCAGATTGATTTGCAACGATAACTTCCGGAACAGTAGACATCCCTACCAGATCCGCACCCATTTTCTGTATCATCAAACACTCAGATTTGGTTTCGAGGCTGGGTCCATGGACTGCAGCATAGACTCCGGTTTTAAAATCATAGTTTTTGCTATCGGATATCTTTCTGACAAAGGAGATCAGGTCTTTATCGTATGCTTCATTAAGGCTGGGAAATCTCTCTCCCCACTCATCATTATGAACACCTATCAGGGGATTATTTCCCATGAGATTGATGTGATCACTTATCACTACGGCATCACCGGGACGGAGTTCTTCTTTCAGGCTTCCTGCAGCATTGGTAATAATAATGTTCTTAATTCCCAGTTTTTCCAGAACCCGTATTGGATAAGTTATCTGCTGCATGGTGTAACCTTCATAATAGTGGACACGTCCCTGAAATATCAGAATCGGAATACCATCGAATGTCCCTGAAACAAGCTGACCGGCATGGGTCGGAGCTGTGGACACAACGAATCCCGGAATTTCTTTATAGGGGATTTTAATCCTATCATTCAATTCTTCTGCCAGAGAACTTAATCCTGTTCCGAGAATTATCGCTGTTTTAGGACTGCTATTTATTTTGCCTAAAATAAATTGAACCGTTATATTTATATCACACATTTTAGAGATGATCCTTACATATTATAAAATATTTGATAAAGGGTTTTCAAGATAAATCCTTTGAAAATAAAATCGATGAAAAGAATGACAATAAGTGGACTGATATCGATACTCATCTGAGGTAGAAATCTTCTAACCCGGGAAAGCACAGGTTCTGTTATCTGGATCAATATTTGATAAAATCGATTATAGGAGTGGGGAAAGAACCATGACATAATAGCTCTGATTATTAAAATTATCTGAAAAACATTAGCAGCGAAATAAAGGATCTGAAGTATCATAAGTATAAAATTCCTGAAAATGAACATTACTCTAACACCTCATGACAGTTTCGGCAACGGGCTTCGTAGATATCTGTTGCTCCTACGACTATAGTGTCTTTTACTCTAGTCAAACGTTGGGTCCTGTTGGCAGGGTTTCCACATTTAACACAGATAGCAGATAATTTATCGATATATTCGGCAACTGCCAGTAAAGCCGGCATCGGGCCAAAGGGTTTTCCAGTATAATCCTGATCCAATCCTGCAACAATGACCCTTTTTCCCATATTTGCAAGATGGTTACATACTTCGATGATCTCCATACCGAAGAACTGGACTTCATCAATAACTACCACCTGGGTATCAGGTTTAAGATGATCCAGTATTTCTATTGCTTTTTCGATTATCTCCGAGGGGGCTTTCAACCAATTATGAGAAACGATATGTTTTTCGTCATATCTGTTGTCGATCTTTGGCTTAAAAACCTGGATATTCTGCTGAGCATATTCAGCCCGGTGTACCCTTCTGATCAATTCTTCGGTTTTACCGCTGAACATACTGCCACAAATAACCTCTATCCATCCGGTTTGATTATTTATGATGTTCATAATTTATCCTGTGCGACATTTTTTGTTGTTGTTGCAATGTGTCAATTCATTTGTGGGGTTGGAAAAAGGCTTGATCAGAGACTTAAAAAAAACAGCTTAAACAGCATTATTGAAGCTCTTAAACAGCTTTCTAAACATAAGTAAATAGCAAGCATGGAATAGTTGGTAAAGTAAAAAAATGAATTGACTTTGGAGATATATACTTGAGAATGGAGAAAGAATTTTTCGGGAGAAATTTATGGATTATAGAGTTCTGGCAATAAACCCGGGGTCTACGTCGACCAAAATTGCAGTATATGATGATCTGCAGCCGGTTTTTTCTCTTACTCTTCGTCATGATGCGGAAAAGATATCTTCTTTCCCGGAGATTATCGAACAGTTTGAATTCAGAAAGGGCTTTGTATTATCGGCTCTGGCGGAGAATAAGATCGAACTTGAATCCCTGAAAGCTGTAGTCGGTAGGGGAGGTCTTGTTAAAGCAGTATCTTCGGGAACGTATTTGGTGAATGATGCCATGTTATCAGATCTGAAGAATCCCCAACTCTGGGGCAGGATCCATGCATCCAATCTGGGAGCTTTCATTGCCAGATCCATTGCTGATGAAATTGATATTCCTGCCTATATCGTCGATCCTGTAACGGTAGATGAATTCGAGGATATCGCCAGGATTTCGGGTTGTCCTCAGATCACCAGAAAATCTCTATCTCATGCCCTGAATTTGAGATACTGTGGTATCATAACGGCATCAAAATATGGGAAGGAGTTCAATAACTGTAATCTCATCGGGGCTCATCTCGGTGGAGGTATCAGTATAGCTGCAATTAAAAAGGGAAGGATCGTTGATGTGAATAATGCTATGCTGGGTATGGGACCTTTTTCTCCCCAGAGAGTCGGTGCTTTACCGATAGGTGATCTTCTACAAATGGCCTTTTCGGAGAAATATACTTATTCCGAAATGAAGAAAATGTTTGTTAGACAAGGTGGATTGATCTCATATTTAGGAACTGATGATTGTGAGGAAATATTCAACAGGATCAAAAATGGTGATGATCATGCTCGGCTTGTATTTGATGCTATGTGCTATCAGATAAGTAAAGAAATTGGAGCTTGTGCAACGGTTCTAAAAGGCGATGTCGATGCAATATTCCTCACCGGTGGGCTCGCTTACAACGAGTTTATTGTGGAGAATATAGTACGCAGGATAAAGTTCCTGGGAAAAATCAATATAATACCCGGCGAAAAGGAAATGGAAGCGCTTTGTCAGGGTGGGATCAGGGTCCTGAAAGGTATTGAAACAGCTAAAGAGTATATCTAATGTACCGTCTTGCTATTGCACTTTTCCTGGCTATTATCATTTTTGCCTGCAGTTCCGGTAAGAAGGAATCCGAATGGACAATACTGGTCTACATGGCGGCTGACAACAGCCTTAACGAAGCTGCAATCGATGATATAAATGAAATGGAAACTGCTGTTTTCTCAGAAGACATCAATATCATCATCCAGATCGATAGTAGAGAAGGAAATTTCTATAATTTTTATCCCGGTGTACGAAGATACCGTCTAAAACAGGATGAAATTTGGAATAATGAGGAGATAGTTTCGGAACTGATATCCTCTCTCGGGGAACTTGATACGGGTGATCCTTACCAACTGTCCTCCTTTGCCAACTGGGGATTCAGTAATTATCCCTCGCGAAAAAGAGCCTTGATCATCTGGTCACATGGTAATGGCTGGTATGATTTCTATAATAAATTCTGTCCTGACAATTTCAGCAATACTTCCATAAATATTCCGACCGGGGATTTCAAAATTGCATTGAGCAACATAAACTATTCCCTAAATATTCTATTGCTGGACGCCTGCAATATGCAGACTCTGGAGGTTATCGATGAAGTTGATATCTACACGGATTATATCATTGCTTCCGAGGATAATGTCTGTTCTGATGGTTTTCCCTATAGCGACATTTTTACTTTCTGGGAAGATTATTTAAACGTTGAACCCCTGTGTATCGATATTGTCGATACGTATGTTCGTTCCTATCAGCCTGGGGGAAGCCAATATACTCCCGGGCTGAATGTTTCGGTAACCGCCTCTTGTATTGATACGGAACTTTTTCCGAATCTGAAATCCATGATCACTCAATTCTCTTCTGATTGGCAATCTCAGGCTACACAGTCATACTTCACGAACAGCAGAGATGAATGTCAGGTATTTAATGATCTGGATGCTGATGTCGACATTAAAGAATTATTTACGTTGATACTGGAACAGAATCCTCCTGACACACTTGCTCTTTTCTGTTCTGAATTATTGGATAATATAAACGAAATGTTCATTGCTCAGGAATTTCATAACTACCTTTCCGGGGATATCGGTACAGCTTCTATCTGGTACCCTGACGAAAATCAGACCTTTGATGATCTCCGGGTACAATATGAGAATCTGGATTTTTCGGAGACCGGCTGGACAAATTTTTTATCTGCAATTTTCCATTAAAGTTAAAAAGTTAAAAAGTTGAAAAGTTGAAAAGTTGAAAGTTGAAAAAGTTTAGATTGTTAGAAGGTTAGATGTTTAGAGGTTTAGAAATTCTTCTCCAATTCAAGATGTACCTTTAGTTTCTGACTTCTGTTTTCTTTCTTATTACTTGTCACTCCTTACGAATTACTTTTCATTAAAGTTATCCACCATGAATAACAATCACGATTATGTCACAATTACAAGGGTTATTCCTCATTTTTCTAAATTATAATATATAAAGAGATATAGCTCCTAAGTGTTGTGGACAGGCTGTGGATAACTTGTGGATTCAGAATACTCATGTTGCTAGTTTGTTATTAATGCAGTAAGTTAAGAAGAATGAGCGCTAAATCCAAATTGTGAATAACCTGGTCTTCTTTTCCTGTTTGCAGGCAGTTAACGATGTGAAAACTTGACACAAATTCCCGGTATAAAACTATGCCGATTGTGTGCTAGGTGGGGAATTAGCGGACCCTTGTAACCCGCAATCCGCTATAGCGGGGCTGAATTCCTGCAGGAGAATACTGATTTCTCTTTTAAGAATAAATAAGTGGTGTTGAGAGTCAAGCCCAACGCAATTACATTCTGTGAACCTTGTCAGATCCGGAAGGAAGCAGCAATAAGCAGAACCTGTAATGTGCCGTCGGTCTACTTGATTTGAGCTGGCTG
>JAUVIJ010000152.1 GCA_030592835.1 Candidatus Cloacimonadota bacterium
AAAGATTTTCCTTAACATAATTTGTATTATGCCGGTATTAAGAAAATGAAAGCATTTCTAAGTTACAATAATTTTCCTTCCTTTTACTATAAATAAAGTCTATAGAATTTATTTCAACTATTATTTTATGACAAGTTAAAGAGTATTTACCCTTGATTTTTTTGAATTCAGGTAAATCTTTTCCTGAAATATTCATGAAACAATCGAATATATGATAAAATACAATAATAAAAAATAGCAATTTTTATTAATAACCCTCTTGAAATACTCATGATGTCATAAACACTTACTATAAAACAAGTAAGAGAATCTGCCTTATTCTCAAAATAAAATAGAGCAAATAGGAAAATTATTTATTGTAATAGAATCTGGGAATGCAGCCATCCTTTTCTAATAATAAGTAACATATCATTGCAATTTATTTGATACCATCAAATTATTATCAGCATAGTATTTAATAGTATCAAATTTATCATTTTGATGTAAAACTTTTTGCTTGACATGAAAAGGTGTGCACTATTGAAACTCCCCCATGTAAAGGAGGATTTTATATGGGGAAAATGTCTATAACTCTTAACGGTTCTGAGGTAAAAAATATCTATCCTGCAATTACTATTGGAGTCTCAGCGGCTGCCAGCGGCGACGATGTTATCATTTTTGTCCTTCCCAGCGGATTGCCTGTTATGTTGGACAGCAAGATCAAAGAACTTAATGATGTTGCACCGGATCTGCCCGATCTTGTAGAGATGATCGATGGATTGAAAATGTTGGGAGGTCGTTTCCTGATCTGCGAACTTGGCTTTGATGTACATGGTTTGACCGAGAAAGATCTTATGGAAGGATGTGAGGTTGTTGGAGCTACAACCTTTGTTGCGGAAGCACAGGGTTCTGATTTAACTTTTTCATTTTAAAAAACAGGAGGAATATATGGCAGTAAAAATTTTAGATTGTTTGGGTCTTAAGTGCCCACAGCCGATTTTAAAAGTTGTGGCTTATATACCACAGATGGAAGCTGGAGACATTCTCGAAGTCAAAGCGGATTGTCCTTCTTTTCCCACTGATATAAAAGCCTGGTGTGGTCGCACCGGCAAAACCCTGCTATTTTGCATGGATGATGGGTCGGGAGCTTTTTCTGCGCAAATCCAGTTCTAAGTACTTTGCGGGAACATACTATAATATGTATGTTCCCGTTTTTATTTTATTTAAAATAAGTAGGTAATAAATGGAAGATTTCAAACCAAAAATTGTGGGTTTTTTATGTAACTGGTGTACATATGCTGCTGCAGATCTGGCAGGTGCTTCCCGGCAGGAAATTAATCCTTCTTTGAATGTCGTACGGGTGATGTGTACCAGTAGAATCGATCAGAATTTATTATTAAATACTTATTTCAGCGGTGCTGATGGAATCCTGGTAGCAGGCTGACATCCCGGTGACTGCCATTACCAGGTTGGTAATTATTATGCCCGTCGCAGATTCGCCTTATTAAAAAAAGTCTTTGAAGTATTAAAAATAGATCCGGAAAGAATTCAACTTTCTTGGATATCTGCTTCTGAAGGAAAAAGATATATTCAAGTTGTGAATGAGTTTGCCGATAAGATTCGTAAACTGGGACCAAGTCCGATAAAGAAAACCACTCTATTATAAAACCAACCAAAGAATGATTTTAATAATGAGTTCTCCAGCAGATAATGCCAGATCGGGGAATAGAAAATTATATCTTACTTAATATTTAAGGAATAATGAATGAACACCTCAAATAATGTATTAATCATAGGTTCGGGTGTATCAGGAATGGAAGCATGTATAATGCTTTCAAAAGCTGGTAAGAAGATTACACTGGTGGAAAAATTGTCTCTGATTGGTGGAAAAACGATCAAGAACGAAGAAACCTATCCTAATATGGACTGCTCGACCTGTCTGGTTGCTCCCATTCAGCAGGAAATACTGCAAGACCCTAATATCGATGTTTTAACTTTGAGTACTGTGGAAGAAGTTCAGGGTAAATCGGGAAATTTTAAAGTTAAGATCAATAAAAAAGCCCGATATGTGGATCTTATAGCTTGTCTGGGTTGCGGGATGTGTTATCCACCCTGTCCTGTTTCCTTAAAAAACGAATGGGAAGAAAATCTGATAGATAAGAAGGCGATTTATGTTCCCTGTTCCGGTGCACTGCCTAATGTGCCGGTAATAGATGCTGCTCTATGTCTGAAATTGAATGGAAGTGAAGAGTGCAATAAATGCGCTGAAGCCTGCATGTTCGGTGCTATTAATTTTTCTGAAACTGATCAGATAATTGAATTGAATGTCGGAGCAATTCTAATAGCTACAGGTTACGATATGCTGGATGCAGGGAAACTGCAGAATCTGGGATACGGCAAATTTTCCGGAGTTTACACCTCGATGGAATTTGAAAGGCTATTTGCCGCTAATGGCCCTACCGAAGGTAAACTTGTTCTGCGGAACTTAGAAAGTATTCCGCAATCGATAGCGATAATACATTGTGTCGGTCGTGATCTGGTAGGTTATTGTTCCAACATTTGTTGTACAGCTTCTGCCAAACATGCCCACTTTTTACATCATAAATTGCCGGATGCAAATATCTATAATTTCTATACTGATATCTGCCTGCCCGACAAAACTTATCAGAAATTCCATGAAGATGTCAAATCTCATTCTTCGGAATATATCTATCAAAAAGACCGCGAAAAAATGAAAATACAGGAAACTGATAATAAATTACAGATCTCTTATTTAAATAATGAAGGGAAGGATGCAGCAATTACTGTTGATATGGTGATTCTGGAGAACGCTCTCCAACCTTCCCGTGGAACTGATCAGTTGGCAGAAGCACTTGGGGTCGAGCTGGATCAATTTGGATTTGTTGAAGCTCAAACCTTTCATATCGGCTCTGTTGTTACCTCCAAAAACGGTATTTTTGTCGCTGGATGTATCGAAGGTCCCAAAGATATCCAGAACTCTGTATTACAGGCAGAAGCCGCTGTTGCTGGAATAATATCTTCTCTGGATCAATAAGTTAAGGTGGGAACATGAATGATAAAATTGGAATTTACATTTGTGAATGCGGACCGAACATAGCTGATAAAGTTGATATTGAAAAGATAATACAATCAATCTCCCAAATGGAAGATTTTCAGGATAAAGAACTGATTATCAAACAACATAAATTATTATGTTCGGTAGACGGGAAAAAATTTCTGGAAGAAGAGATCAACACGAATGAGCTTACCCACATGGTTTGCGCGGCTTGTTCACCCAGAGATCACGATTCAACATTCATCGGGGTATGTAAAAAAACAAATCTTAATCCATATATGTACCAAATGATCAATATCAGAGAACATTGTGCCTGGGTAATACATGATAAAGAGAAAGCCACCCAAAAAGCTATCCGTATGATCCATGCCGGGATGGACAGAGTCCTTTACCAACAACCCCTGGAAGAAAAGCAATTGGATAGTAATCCTGATGTTCTAATTATCGGCGGGGGTATAGCCGGAATGGAAACAGCTCTTTCTCTCGCCAGCAAAAAAAGAAAGGTCTTTATTGTTGAAAAGGAAGCCCGGTTGGGAGGTAAATCCGCAATATTGAAAGAACTGTTACCTCGCCAGGGTGTTAACCTCAATATTCTGCATCAGAAAGTTTCGGACGTTAAAGGAAACGATAATATTACTGTTTTTACAAATACCGAACTGGATAGTGTCGTCGGTTTTCTTGGTAATTTCGAGATAGTTCTGAAAAATAATCAGGCTGAAAATCAAACTACAGAACTTTTAGCTGGAGCAGTAGTTATAGCAAATGGTTTTGATCTGATAGATCCCGGTACTTTGGAAAAGTTTCATTACACAGAAGAAGATGAAGTTTACACAGCTAAACAAATAGAAGAAATGCTGTCTGAAAACGGCAGGATCAGTAAACGAAATGGGGATATTCCTAAATCTATAGCATTAGTTCATTGTGTGGGCAGACCTGAAGTTGGATATTGTTCTAAAACCTGTTGTAATTACCTGCTCAAGATAAGTAAAATGATCAGGGATCAATCATCTGATATCGAGATAATTGATCTCTATAAACATTATTGCCTTCCTCATAAAGAAGATCAAAATTTCTATAATGCTCAAAAATCTAAAGGGATCGAATTTATTCAGATTACGGATCTGAAATTAAAAGGTAATGAGCTTGAAATAATTGAAATCAGTGGTAAAAAACGGATAGTCAAAGCTGATCTGGTAATCCTGGCACCGGCAATGATCCCTGCCGAGGGTTCGGGAAAACTGGCGGAGTTACTAAAAATAGAGCAGAACTATACCGGATTTTTTCAAGAGGCACACCTTAAAATAGATCCCATTTCAACAAATACTGATGGAGTTTTTGTCGTGGGAACCGCTCATGGGCCATGTGGCATCAGTGAATCTATAATTCAGGCTCAGGCAGCCAGCGGAAAGATCCTTACCCAGTTAATTCCCGGACAGAAAATAATTCCGGAAGTTATGGTTTCAGAAATACTGGAAGCATACTGCACCGGGTGTCAGACATGTCTGCAGGTATGTAGCTATGGAGCCATATATTTTGATGAGGATAAAGGCATTTCTGTTGTAAATGAAGCGATTTGCCGCGGTTGTGGAAATTGTGTAGGTAGCTGCCCCTCCGGTTCCATTAGAACAAGGCATTTTACAAATCCTCAGTTATTCCAGGAAGTAAAAGAAGCTCTCAGGTAATTGTGTTCAAGGAGAATATGACAGATGGATAATATCGCCAATAAGGGATTCAAAATTAATTCAAAAGATGGTGTTAGAAATACAATCAGAAATTTTTTCTTAGACTCCCTGACGGCAAAACATTATAATGCGGTAATGCTGCCTATGATGGTTCCTTCCCGGGATTCTTATGCCTGGATAATAATCAAAGACCCGGATATTCTCAAAAAT
>JAUVIJ010000194.1 GCA_030592835.1 Candidatus Cloacimonadota bacterium
CAGCAATCTCAAGGTAAGAAGGACCTGGCGAGGACAATATCCCATGACGGCCGATGGTTTCCCTATTGTCGGTATTATCGATAAGGTTCCCAACATGGTTCAATCCGTGGGTATGTGTGGACAGGGGTTCATGCTCGGACCGGGACTGGGAGAATTGATCAGCAGGATCATAACCGGAGAAATATCGGTCGAAGACAAAAGAATACTGAAGAGTTTTGATCCCTACCGTGATTTTACAGGGATGGAGCAGTTTAAATAGATGAAAGTCTTCATCGAACAGATCCCGGATTATGATCTTGAGAAAGTCAGGAGATTTCTTGAAAACACATTCACTTCGATCGATCTCTGGCAGAAACTGAAACTGAAGAAAACCATTCTTTTGAAACCTAACCTGCTGGGTCCTTATGATCCTGACCGGGCTATTACCACTCATCCCACAATTTTGGAAGCCTTGATCCAGTTATTACAAGCTGAGAGAAAAGAAATCTGGATCGGTGACGGACCAGGAGGTTCCCTGCCGGTAAAAAAAACCTGGGAGAAAACCGGTATCAGGGAATTATCGGAAAAATATGGGATCAAACTGGTAAATTTTAACACCGGAGGAGTTCAAAGTGAAGAAGTGAACGGTATCACTTTCACTACCAGTAATTACTTCTGGGAAGCGGATGCTGTTATCAATATCGCCAAATACAAAACTCATAGTCTCACTTATTATACGGGAGCAGTAAAAAACCTTTACGGCGTTATCCCCGGCTTGAAAAAATCAGAATACCACAGTCTTTATCCGGATACTAAGGAGTTTTCCCTGGTCTTGACAGCTCTTTACAAGCTACTTTATCAGAGAATTAACTTGAACCTCCTGGATGGGATCTGGGGAATGGAAGGAGAAGGGCCATCTGCCGGTGAAAAGAGGAATTTCGGGATCATGATGATATCAGAATCCGCAGCCGCCCTCGACGTTGTTGCCGCGGGCATGATGGGGTTCACAGAAGATCAGCTTAGTTACATCTATAAGTCGCTGGAAGTGGAGAATATCAATCCCTCAGGGATAGATCTTGCAAAGGAGTGGCAGGATTTCAAATTTGACAGTGTGAAAATAAAAGGGATCAGTAATATTATAAAAATGCTTGCCTATTCCCCTGAATTTCTGAAAAGTATCTTTCGTAAAATTTATAAATTTTATCCTGATTTTAATGATAATTGCAGACTTTGTCGGGTTTGTGCTGAAAGCTGCCCGGTCAATGCAATTTATATCGGAAAAAACAGTACTAAGCCGGTACTGGATCAGCAGAAATGTATTAAATGCCTCTGCTGTCAGGAACTTTGTCCCTATGGAGCTGTTTATATCAAAAAGAGTCTGCTGGCTAAATTGCTGATCAAATAATACTCGATACAGGGGAGGATAATATGATCAATGTAAAATGGTTCGGACACAGTATGTGGAAGATATGGAACGATGATGTTACCATAATAACCGATCCTTTTGCCGATATCGGTTATCGGGTTCCTAAGGATGAAACTGCTGATATCGTACTCAGTTCCCACGATCATTTCGATCATAACAATATCGGTATCATCGGTGGTAATCCTGATATTATCAACAAAACGGGCAGTTTTACAACTCGAGGAATCAAAATCGAGACTTTTCCTGTCTGGCACGATGATGAACAGGGCAACAGCAGGGGGAAAAACCTGTTGATGAAATTCATTCTGGAAGGAAAAAATTTCCTTCACTGCGGTGACCTTGGCCACCTACTCAACGAAAAATCCTTTGAGCAACTGGGCAGAATCGATGTGCTGTTTATCCCTGTAGGAGGATTTTATACAATCGATGCCAAAACTGCCAAAAAGATCGTCGATGAACTGGAACCGGACATAGTATTTCCCATGCATTACAAAACACCGGCTCTCGATTTTCCCATAACAGGAAAAGAAAGCTATCTCGAGCTGGTGGACAATGTCGTAGAGTTAAACAACAATCAAATCGAACTTAAAGCAGAATACTGGCAGAATAAGACATTGATCTTAAATTACGAATGATGAAGTTAAAATCTCGCAAAGGTTCCAGAAAAGGCTATCTTTTTTATCTAATAGTTTTTTTTCTGATCATCTATATTCTTTTTCTGGACGAGGCCAGTTTCATTCAGAAGCTGAAGTATAAATTTAAACTGAAAAGATTGCAGTCGGATATCGAAACTATGGAGAAAGATAATGAAAGATTATCCGGTGAGAACAAAGACCTGAAGGAAAATCCCAAAACCTGGGAAAAACATGCCCGGGATATGGGTATGCAGAAAGAGGATGAAGAAACCTTCATCTTTAAGGAAGATGAGAAATAACAAAGGGAGAAATTGAATGCTGAAAAATCTGATATTGATAATATTATTAAGTGTGTTTATGATCCTTACTGCTTTACCACAGATCGCTTTTGAGAAGATGATCCATGATTTCGGACAACTTAAGGAAGAAGTAGGCGAAGTTTCCTATGATTTCCAGTTCACTAATACTGGTGACGAACCGCTGAAACTGGAAAATGTAAAGGCATCCTGAGGGTGCACAACTCCCAGTTGGTCAACTGGGTTCATGAAACCCGGAGAGAAAGGCTACATCACAGTAGCTTACAACCCTGACAACCGTCCCGGGAATTTCAACAAGAAAGTTAATGTACATACTAATATCAGAAAAAATCCTTACATCCTGAATATCAAAGGCAAGGTCATCCCTACACCCAATAAACTTCGCAGTAAGATCGGACCGTTACGAATGGATAAGAAATACGTTAATTTCAATAACCTGTTGGATACGGAAGTCCAAACTGACAGTCTCATAGTTGAGAACACTACCAAAGAATCGGTTCAGATAGAATTAAGTTCGCCGAAACCATATTTCCAGACAGAGATAAAACCAGAAATTCTTGCTCCGGGAGAGCGGGGAATGATCTACATTACCTATTTCGGGACAAAGAGGGAAGAATATGGTAAACTGGTGGACAGGCTTGATATTAAATACACCCTGAACAACAAAGAAATGAAAGGATCATTTAATATTGCTGCCAATCTGAAAGAAGATTTCGAAAAACTGGGTGATGATTTTGTAGAGAATCCGCCTGTGATCAGTTTTGATAAAACCATAATTGAATTTGGTGAATTGATGATTGGAGAAACCAGGGAAGTCTCTTTTGAATTCAAGAACCACGGAAAGTATGATCTTTTTATCAGAAGCGTCAAGGCAACCTATGGCGCAACTATACTTAGTTATAGTGATAAGGTGATTCACGGTGATACCGGTACGATTGTGGTTTCTGCCGAAGGCACTATACCCACCAATAATTTTCAGAAGAATATAACCGTTATCTGTAATGATCCCAATAATTCCATTATTCAATTGCGGATAAGAGGTAAAGTTGTTAAACAATAGCTGTTTTCAAGTTTCCTAAAAAAAATATTTTTTTAGTGTTAACAAATAGCTTACAACCTCATAAAAAAATCATTGACAGTGTACTTGATACATTTCCATTTTAGCTCTTGCTGTTAAAAAAATATATATAGGAAAAAAATGCAAAGACCGTTAATTTCGAAAGATGAGTTTATAATGCATACTATCGCAATTCTGGTAAGGTTATTTCAATATGAATAAACCTATGAAAAAAATATGAAAAAATTTAGAAAAAGGAGAAAATTATTATGAGAAAAGCTAAAATTTTATGGTTTCTTCCCCTCTTTGTGCTCCTCTTTGGATCTCTTCTCGCTGAACACTCAATTGGGCAGGCTCCCCTCGATCTCTACAGAGGCGAAGCTCCCAAAGAA
>JAUVIJ010000242.1 GCA_030592835.1 Candidatus Cloacimonadota bacterium
AAGGCTGACGAAGAAAATATGAAGGGAAACTTTCGAAATGTTTCCAATTGCTTCGAGTCGTAAGGAATTGCTTTTGCAGTGACGACGACTCGAAGCCTCCTTCTTAAATCCGCTTCGACTCGACGTTCCTCTCAAGTCGAATCTTACATTATGTCCTTTTATAAAATAGATTGACTCATTTTTTATGTTGCCTTGATTATTCCATTAAGTAATTTAAATTTTTTAGAAAGATGCTGTCTTATTTAAACAAAGATCTAAGGAAACCACGATGCAAGAATTATACGCATATAAAATTAATAGTCCTATTGGAAAATTGCTTCTGATTGCTTCCGATTCTGTTTTGAAAAAAATCAACTTTGAAGTTGATCAATCAGTCGATGATCCTGATATCATCCAAAGACAGAACAGTATTGTATTACAAACTGAAAGACAATTGAAGGAATATTTCCAGGGAAAAAGAAAAGTATTTAGTGTTCCTTTGTCAGCTGTAGGTACGGATTTTCAGAAAAAAACCTGGAGTAAGTTAATGGAAATACCCTACGGGCAGACTATATCCTATCAGGAGTTAGCCATACAGATGGGTGCAGCCGGGAAAGCACGGGCTGTGGGCTCTGCAAATGGCAGAAATCCTATACCGGTGATCATCCCTTGTCACCGGGTCATAGCCAAAGACGGTACGCTCGGTGGCTATGGTGGTGGTCTTGCTGTTAAAGAATTTCTCCTTAAACTTGAATCAAGAAATAATTAATCTATCTCTCTAAATTACCCGATCAATGCCAGTACTTTATTAGCTTTTTCGATAAAATCCTTCAATTCTTGCCCGGAAAAGGTTTTCTGCTCCAGTAACGCCAGTTGATGAATGTATTTTATCAGGAGTTTAACTTTATCCAGATCGTTCTTTTCATACAAATCCAGTATCTTCTTCACGGTTTTGTTGTCAGGATTCACGATCAGAGTATGATTTTTCAGCATATTCATTTCATCTTTCTGAATGATATAGTTCATTTCCTGAAAACGTCTCATGAATTCGTTAAAAACAACCATTGCAGGAATATCTTTTGATTTCAGGTATTTCGCCTCGGTGGTTACATCGAGATGCATTCTTTCCAGGATATCTTTAAAAGCTTTTTTACCAAGTTTTTGTCGTACGGCATCAGGAATATCATAAGGCTTTATATAAGTAAAATCATCTTTAATCCTGATATAAGAGGAGAGAGTAGAGATTGACTCCGGATATTTCTTGATAAAAGCAGCATAATCATCTTTATTGAACGCCGTTTCCAGATCGGTATTCAGATATTTATCGAAAAGCTCTTTGATCCTTTCCGATGCTGTTCTGTCACTGGCGTCAGATATCTCTTTCTTTTCTGTATCGACAAGGCTATCATTGATTTCTGAATCTATCCTTGTAAAACTTATTCCCTGCTTCTTCATTTCCAAATGTTGAAATAAATGACTGTCAATGATCGAGCTGGCATAGATAACCTCGATACCCTGTTCTTTCATCAGATTCAGTAAGGAAACCTGGGTGTTTTCCCCAGCTGCATAATAGATCTTTTTGGGTGTATCTTTGATCTGGTTTCGTTCTAAATACTCATCCACTGTAACGTAATCGCCCTGAGAGCTTTTGAAAATTATATTATCCTTCATTGCCTCTGAGAATTTTTCATCGGAGAGAATACCGTATTTAATAAAGTGGTGCACATCATCCCAGAGAGATTCGTATTTCTTACGATCCGATTTGAAGATATCTTTTAAGCTGTCAGACACCTTTTTAATGATATATTGTGATATTTTCTGAACCTGCTGGTCATTTTGCAAAAAACTACGGGAAACATTCAAGGGTATATCCGGGATATCGATCCCTCCTTTCAGCAACAGTAAAAATTCCGGTACGATCTGTTTTAGATCATCGGCAACAAACACGTTATTGCAGTAAAGTTTGATCTTACCCTGGTTCAGATCAAGCTGATTCCTGATCTTGGGAAAATAAAGAATGCCTTTCAGATTGAAGGGAAAATCAACATTTAGATGGATCCAGAACAGAGGATCCATGTATTCGTGGAATAAGCTCTTGTAAAACTCAATATACTCCTCGTCCTTTATATCTTTGGGCTTTCTGAGCCAGAGAGCTTCTTTCTGATTAATCACTTCTTTATTGAAAATAATGGGATAAGGCATGAAATTACTGTATTTCTCGATCAATTCCTTTATTTTGTTTTCATCGAGATAATGCCTGTTATCCTTATTCAAATGAACAGTTACAGTGGTTCCTACATTCTTCCTAGTTCCCATTTTCATACTGTAATCTGTTTCTCCTTCACACTCCCAGTATGCCGGTATAGCACCTTTCCGGTAAGATAAAGATTCAATGCTGACTCTATCCGCAACCATGAAAGTTGAATAGAAACCCAGTCCGAAATGCCCTATCATACTGTCTTGTTTATCCTTGTATTTCTTGATGAAATCCTCTGCCCCTGAAAAAGCAATCTGGTTAATATATTTTTTGACCTCACTGGCACTCATACCGATTCCGTGATCGATGACCTGCAGGGTTTTCCTGGTCTTGTTTGTCCTGATCTCTATTTTAAAGTCGTC
>JAUVIJ010000120.1 GCA_030592835.1 Candidatus Cloacimonadota bacterium
AAACTGGGCAAGTACCTTAACAGCTCCGTAGAGGTCCTTGAAGGAGATGATCTCACTGGGTGTATGCATATATCTATTGGGAATACTGATCAGACCTGCTGCAACTCCTGATCTGGTTGTCTGGATAACATTGGCATCTGTTCCCGTACCACGCGGAGCAGCCTCTATCTGATATTCGATCTTCGCTTCCTTTGCGGCTTCACGCAAGAGCTTATTCACGACCGGATTTATATTGGCTCCCACTGCAATAACGGGACCTTTGCTCAAACTGAGATCTCCCATAATGTTCTTATCCATTCCAGGGTAATCGGTAGCATGGGTTACATCGATAGCAATACCCACATCTGGATCGATTCCGAAAGCACTGGTTTTAGCGCCTCGCAGACCAATTTCTTCCTGAACAGATGAAACCGAATAAATATTCACTGCAATTTTCTCTTTTTGTAACTCTTTGAGTAAAGCGCCTGCAACGAATACACCAGCTTTATTATCAGTAGCTTTGGTTACAACAAAATCCTTATTAATCATATCTACACCGGGTGTAAAAGTGATATGATCACCAACAGAGATTTTTTTCTCAGCATCTTTTTTATTTTTTGCTCCGAAATCTATCCAGAGATCTGTCAGGATGGGAGCTTTATTACGTTCATCTGGTTTGAGAAGGTGTATTGGTTTCCTGCCAATTACACCTCGGTACATTTTATCACCGGAGTATATGTTCACTCTTAATCCCGGTAGAATACTGGCATCTACTCCACCGATTGTTGTAAAATGAATATATCCGTTGTCATCCAAATAACGAACCATTAATCCGATTTCATCTGCATGTCCGGAAATCATGAGTTTTAGTTTTCCTTTACCTTTTTTTAAAGCTATAACATTTCCATGAACATCGGTTTTAAATTCATCGGCGTACTTCTTTACAAAATTACGATACACGTTTTGAGCTGGTTGCTCAAATCCTGACGGGCTGGGTGCAAGAACAAGATCATGAAAGAATTTGGTTAATTCTTTATCCATTTTTACAACTCCTTTTACTTAACAGTTATTAGCTACTCCGGATGCGAAAGGATTAACAGTTTTTTTCTCTTTTTTCTTTGGTTTATCCAAAGGGATCATACAGAGAAATTTCAATACTGATTTTCCAGTATTTCTATAATTGTGCTTCATAAATGGTTCGACATATATCACATCACCCGGTTTAAAGGGAATATCTTTATCTTCAGTAGTGAGGACCCCTTCCCCTTCAACTATGAAATTTTCGTGTTCCCAACTGTGAGCATGATATGGTGTAAATCCTCCAGGATCAACTTCGAACATACGCATAGCAAAATTTGGAGCACCATCTTTCTCGGAAATCAACCAACGGATTTTAGCGCCCCTGGCACCTTCCATTGTAACATCTTCCAGTTGAATATCTTTATAATGTGACAATTTCATAGAACCTCCTTCTCAAAAACAAGAAATCAAGGTAATTCGAATTGAATTCTATACGGAGATAACTTCTTTAATTTCAGGGATCTCTTCTTTTAATACTCTTTCGATTCCAGCTTTGAGGGTAAGGGTTGCCATCGGACAACTGCCGCAAGCACCCTTTAGTTTTACTTCAACTACTCCATCTTCTCTGATATTGATCAATTCACAATCTCCACCATCAGCATGAAGAGAAGGTCTTACTTTATCTAAAATAGTTTGTACTTGTTCTTTATTTATCATAAATTCCTCCATTAATTTTTAAGAACTAAAAATAATATAAGCGAATTTGAGTAAAGAAAAATTAAAATTAAATAAAAAGAATATTTCATTTTTGTTTAATAAATTACCAATACAAAACAGTGCTAAAATTTGCTTGACTTTAAAAGGTTACATCAAAGCTTGGCAAAAAAAAAAGTTCAAGGAGAAATTATGAAAAAGAAGATAATTATAATGGGAGCAGCTGGAAGAGATTTTCATAATTTTAATCTTTATTACAGGGATAATGATAATTATGAGGTTGTTGCTTTCACTGCGACTCAGATCCCTGATATTGAAGGAAGAAAATATCCGGCTGAATTAGCTGGTGCTCTCTATCCACAAGGGATTTCGATTTTTGCTGAAGAAGAATTGATAAATCTAATTAGGGATAATAACATCGATCAGGTCGTCTTTTCATATAGCGATGTAACCCACGAAAGAGTAATGCATAATGCTTCCAAGGTAAATGCTGCTGGCGCGGATTTTGTGTTATTAGGCATTAACCTGACAAGAGTAAAAACTTCGAAACCTCTTGTAACGATCTGTGCTACTCGAACCGGTTGCGGTAAAAGCCAGACCACGCGCAGGGTTGTTGATATCCTGAAAGAAAAAGGACTCAAAGTTGTTTCAATCAGACATCCCATGCCCTATGGTGACCTCGTTAAGCAGAAAGTACAGCGATTTGCAAGTATGGAAGATCTTATCACGCATGAGTGTACAATTGAGGAAATGGAAGAATACGAACCTCATATCAAGATGGGAAGTATAATCTATTCCGGGGTTGATTATGAAGCTATCGTCAGAGAAGCAGAAAAGGAAGCTGATGTTATACTCTGGGACGGAGGCAACAATGATACTCCCTTTTATACATCAGATAAAGAATTACAGATAGTTGTAGTGGATCCTCACAGACCGGATCATGAATTAATGTACTATCCCGGTGAAACTAACCTGAGAATGGCAGATGTTCTTGTAATCAATAAAATTGATTCTGCGGATCCGGAAGGAATTCAAATAGTAAGAGATAATATTAAAGAGGTCAACCCGGGAGCAATAGTGATAGACGCTGCTTCTCCACTCACCGTTGAAAATCCTGAAATTATTAGAGGGAAAAATGTCCTTGTTGTTGAAGATGGACCGACTCTCACCCATGGTGGAATGACTTATGGGGCTGGCGTTGTTGCAGCAGAAAAATTCGGGGCGGAAGATCTGGTTGATCCGAGAGAATTTGCAGTAGGAACAATTGCTGAAACCTTTGAAAAATATCCTGATATCGGTATTCTTTTACCTGCTATGGGTTATGGAGAAGAACAGATTAGAGATCTTGAAGAAACTATCAATGCAACGGAATGTGATCTGGTAATAATCGGAACTCCGATCGATTTAAGAAGGATAATTAAGATCAATAAGCCAGCAGTTCAGGTAAAATATGAGCTGCAGGAAATCGGTAAACCTACTTTAGAGGATGTTCTAAAAGATTTCTAAAACTTTATAATGGTTAAAGAGGGAATTTCGATTCCCTCTTTTTTTATTTCTTAATTTTAATCCATTCTGACCATTCCGAAATTTCATGATCTACTGGTAATGATCCTGGTTTGGGTGTCAGGATTAAATTGCTTTCCCTGTAATGAGTCGCTGAATTAAGGTCGAAGCTGTTATAAATCCTTAGATATAACTTTTCAGAGCAGTTGATTACAGGTTCTTCAATTTCGCTGATGGGATCGATGCAGACGAAAGTGTAATCAAAATAAAAATAACCCGCTCCGAAAAGTTCACGATCCTGATCCCAGACATGAAGTTTTTCTCCATTGAAATTAAAACTGTTGCGGGGATTGTTCAATTCCTCTCCATGAAAATCCTTATTGAAATTTATTACACCGGGAACTGCAGGTAAACAGATTTCTATCAGCATATTATCCGGTATAGAAGTGATTTCATCGGGAAGTAATAATGGTTTATTGAATTCTAACGAGTCCGTATAGGTAAACAACATTTGAGAATTCTGAGAAAACAGGGAAAGAAAACAGAACAAAACAGTAATTAAAAGTATAGATTTCATTTTTTCACTCTTTTTTATCAAATATGAACAAATCCCATTTATCTGTCTATAAAATATTTACATTTCTGCTAACAGTTCAGATCTATTATTTTTACACAGATCGCAATTATGATGCTGACAATAGCGATAGTATAAATAGATAATTGCCTGCTGTAAATGTGCTTTGCTGTTTATTAGTCGATACTGGGAATCAAGTAGAAAGGGTTTCATCGCTCTGATCAATCTGTTCTCCTCTAATCCGCTGAAACTAAAATAAACTTTAAGAACGGATTTCTCGAGATCTTTAAATCCCTGATTCTGCGAAAACAGAATTAAAACCGGTATAAAAATATTTATCAGGATTCCCCAGATCCTTTGTTTTCCGATCCTTGAACACGGAAAAAGAGATCCGTCATCTGGGTTGAAGATATTAAATAACCTTTTCTTCATTTCACCTATAGATAAATCATGCCCGGCGAAAGAAAAACATTTCTGCAGCTTGTAAAGTAGTGGATTCGAAAGACTGTCAAAGATCAGAGGTGCGATCTGGATCAATCTATTAGCCGGATGATTTGCCGGTCTGATGCGAAACAGATCCCATTTCAGATCAATCGTTCCAATGTAATATTCCTGCTTATTGTATATTTCTTCAGGATTAAGGTTCTTCCTGACTTGAGGAGTCAAGTTGAGGTTCAATCCGGTTGCACAGAGAAAAATCGCAGTTAATTCCTTTAAGTTCATGCCCTGCAGGTAATATTCCTTCAGTTTATTAATATTCAGCTCCGACGCTAATAGCAACATCTGAAACTTATTCCGGCTATATCCGAGAGCCTCCATTATTCCTTGATAGAGAATCTGATTAAGATCATTAAAGTAGTGTTCTGCTGCGAACCTTTTCATTTTTCTTTCTAACCTGGTCCTAGCAAGATTGCCTAGAATTGAGATCAATTGATCGTTAGATAAACCACCGAAAAAATTACAGTGTTTAACAGTGGGGGAATATTTAGCTGTGAATCGAGTAAGGAGTTTTTTTATATCCTGACTCAGGTAATTCTGCAATGTCAGGATCTCAATTCTCTCGCCTTCCTCGTTGATAGTGAAATTTGATTTTGATCTGCTTTCGTAAACAACGTGGAGAATTACTCTGTTATATTCAGGATTTTCGTCATGTTTATGGGTATGCCAGTTATAACAGGATTTTTCTATTTCGATATCGCCCTTGATCACTTTATGTTCTATCCGGATGACAGCATCTTTAAAATCCGGACCTTTACCGGTATTCCATCTTCCCTGGTAGATAATTTCCAGTTTTGTTCCGGCTTTGGTCAGAAGAATATTCGATATGTGCTGACCATCCCAGATATGATATAAGAAGTTTTCTGAAAAAATCATGAGATCTCCTTGAAAACATTATTTTGAAGGTTTCTGCAAAATAAAGTGTTTTTGTGCCCAACTTTTAGCCTCTCGATATTTTGGTTATACGAATTAAAAAACAATCCTTTCCTAAAAGTAGAAGAAGTCACTATTCCCCTTCGCCTTTCAGGAGAAGGGGTTAGGGGATGAGGTTGCTTTAGAAATTGATATAAGTAGAAATAATATTTAAAATTAAGCAATTGCAGAACCCTTCTTTTATTTTGGTATTAACAAATAATTAATAATGACAAATATGTGATTGCAATCTGTAAGATTACAGGAAAGCTTTATTAAATGATGAAAAAAAAGGAAACTTTTGAAAAACTAATGTTTTATTTAATCAGTTTATCGACATATTCAGCTATTGCTAAGGAAGAAGTAAGTCCGGGTGATTCAATTCCCATCAGATTAAAGAAACCGGGAAGGTTCTTATTTTTTTCCTCGTGAATATAGAAATCTCTGAAACTATCATTAGGACCTTGTAATTTCGCTCTGATTCCGCAATCGTCCAGGTGTAGATATTGAGGATCAAGATCAAGGTAATGGCTGACTGCTTTAATAAAATCATTTTTGTAAGTTTCATCCATCTGATAGTTTACTTCATCTATGAAATATAGATTAGGACCGAATCTAATTTCTCCGGCAAGATTTATGACCAAATGAATACCAAGGGAAAGACCATTTGGGTCAGGAACGGGATATATTAGATGTTTTATATTTTTTATTTTTGAAGTTTTATAATATTCGCCCTTACTCCAGTGAATGGAAAGATTCTGGGATGCAGGATTAATCCCCACCATGCGTGTGATATTTTCACAAAAAAGCCCGGCACAGTTAATGAGTATGTTCGCAAGAAAAATCTCGCCATTATTGAATTTAACATAATAACCGTCAGATTTGACATCGATATCAGTTACTTCCATATCATAAATAATAAAAGCTCCGTTTTCTTCCGATCTGTGAACAAGACGGTACATGAATTTATGCGTGTCGAAAATACCGGTTGACGGTACATGCAGGGCTTTTACTGCCTGTATTTGAGGTTCCAGTTCATTCGTTTCATCTGCATCCAGGATCTTCAGGTCTTTTACTTCGTTACGATCGCCATTTTTTTTCAATCGTTCTAATTCTTTTATTTCGGCTTTGGTAGT
>JAUVIJ010000058.1 GCA_030592835.1 Candidatus Cloacimonadota bacterium
ATTCTCTATTCACACAAATTTGTTCAGACCGAGATCTACCCTTGATAGCTGAAGACCTTGGTGTTATCACAGAAGACGTCGTTGAACTCAAGAACAAATTTGGTTTCCCTGGAATGAAAATACTCCAGTTTGCCTTTGGCTCGGGGTCAGATAACCCTTTCCTTCCTCATAATTTTGAAGAAAATTGTGTTGTTTATACGGGTACTCATGATAATGATACCATACACAGTTGGTTTAAGAATTTAACACCTCCGGAAAAAGACCATGTGAAAAATTATCTGCATATTGATCAGGAAAATATCTGCTGGGCATTGATTAAAGCAGCCTGGGAATCCCGGGCAGTTATTGCCATTGCCCCAATGCAGGACTTTTTATGCCTAAGTAAAAGCGCCAGAATGAATACTCCCGCGACTACTATGGGTAATTGGAAATGGCGGCTTCTGCCCGATCAATTTGATAATGAACTTGCTCTCAGAATAAGAGACATGACCTGGGATAGTAATAGATAACATTGGATTTAGGATTTAGGGAAAGAAAGAAGTATAAAGTTAGAAAGTTCAAAAGTTGAAAGTAGCAAGAGAATTGGGAGTAGTGATTAGAGAACAGAAGTTTAGGAGTTTAGAGGTTTAGCCTAAAAGTACTTTGTTGGTTCAAGAATTCATGTTTTGCTGGATCAGGTCGGTAACTTTAATTATGAGAATAACTTTCCGAAACCTATCTTTTTATAGGATTTAGGATTGTAGGATATAGGGTTTAGGGAAAGAGAAGTATAAAATTGAAAATTGAAAATTGAAAGTTGAAAGTTGAAAAAGTTTGTACCGTCCTGAAATAAGGTGACCAAAAACTTATGACAGGAGTTGAGATGAAAGAGCGAGCCAAGAATTATCGATACAGTCAGAATTTTAAAGATGCTGTATTGAAAGAAGTTAAGGGTACAGAATTGTTCATCGACGAGATCGATTTAAATGTTGTGATCCCTGAAAATAAATTTTCTAAAGCAGCTCTGAGAAAATAAATTCCCGTTTCGTTCCAAACCCCAAATACACCTCGGTCCCAAAGCCCCAGCTTGGGTCAGGAAAATTAATAGTAATAGAGAAAAAGTAAAAATATTGACTTTTAATAATTTATTTCCTTCTTTTGTTCTGTTTTTCAGTCTCACTTACACTTATTAAATAATTATTGAAAGAGCAAACAAATATATTAGTTCAATTGAGGAGGGAAAATATGAGAGTCTTAAAAGTAACAGGAATTTGTATTCTAATCCTGATAGCAATTGTTATAATTCTAGGGATAATAGCTCCAAAAGATTATACCATGGAACGAACCGCTACTATTAAATGCCCGAAATTCATGGTTTTTGATCAGGTAAGATTCTGGCGCAATTGGACTTCCTGGTCTCCCTGGGTAGAAAAGGATAGTACCATGATAGTAACAGTCGAAGGCACCGATGGAGAAGCTGGCTCTGTTTACAGGTGGGAAGGTAATCCTAAGATTTCCGGAACTGGTTTTATTACCAATACCGGGATTAAGGAATTGGAAGAAATTTCCTATCATCTTAATGTAATGAAACCACGGAAAAACGAATCTGATAGATACATCAGGGTAAGTGGAGAGAACGATAGTACATTAGTGACCTGGGGAGAATACAGCAGGAATCCCTTCCCCTGTAATGTTTTAGCTCTCTTTATGAATATGAATGCTACGATGGGAAAAGATTTTGATCGAGGTTTGGAATTATTAAAGAAACTGTGCGAAGCTAACTATGAAAAAGTCTTAGGTTATGAAATCAAGGAGACTTATTTTCCAAAAACCAATTATGCAGCAATTCGTAAAGTAGTAGAATATGCTGAACTGGAAAAGTTTTTTGGATCATCATACACAACAATATTTACAGAACTTATGAAGCAAGGGAAAAACCCGATCGGGCCACCTGCCGGAATCTATTATGACTTTGATCCTGCTACCTGGACAGGTGATACGGCTGCCGCAATTCCGATTTTGGGTCAATACGAAAGCGAGGAAATAAGCATGATCACAATTCCTGCTGGCAAAGCCTATGTCCTCGACATGTATGGTCCTTATAATGATCTCCAGCATGCTCATTCAGCCTTTGCTCTTTTTATAAAGAAAGAAAACTTAAAATTCACCGGTCCATCCCTCGAAGTATATGTAACGGATATGATGGAAGAACCCGATCCCGGCAAATGGCTGACAAAGATCTACTATTTTTTAGAATAGAATAGATAAAGTGATATCCCGGGTTCGAATTTTCGAACCCGGATTATTGAAAAATCCTACGAGAGTGTAGTTTTATCTATTGTTAAACCCTACTCAGGTTCGGATAGTTCCTATAAAACTACAACCTTACTTCCGAATACGCCACGACGCACAAGTGTTTCGGCTTTGTCGAATCTTCGGAATGTTGAGGTGCTCTTGCCAAAACAATCGGAAGATCAGCAAGCTGAACATTCCGATGTTTCTTGTTATTTCTACATCTCATTCCCAAGTTGAAACTTGGAAATGAGATAATAAAAATAATGATTACATGTCTGATATCACTTTTTCTTGACATCAGAAAGGAGTACTCATTTCTGAAGCAAACGCTGAGCAGTGATTTCTAAATCCGAAAACAGGACAGGAAGTGCTGCCGTTAGGGTTTGCCTGGAAACGGTCATGCCTCCCGTGTTTGGAAAGGCGAGAGTGAACTGATGAATTCATGCTTGCCTTCAAAAAAGGAATTTTTCGGGGGTTTGGTGAGATTTTTATATACACAGACTGATTATCAATTCAAGAATGAGATTTCTGCAGAGATTTACTTCAGTTGATTTGTTGTATATTGCCATTTTCAGCGCACTGGGTTTGGCAATAAAACCACTGATCACACCATTAATCCATCTGGTTTCCGCCCCTATGATGATCCCGGGCGGATCATTTGCCGGCGGACTTTATATGATGTGGCTTGCGTTGATAGTTGCAGTTGTCAATAAACCCGGAGCTGCCTTAACTCTTGGATTTGTTCAGGCAGTTGTCATATTATCGCTGGGATTCTTCGGTAATCATGGTGCTGTTTCTTTAATCAGTTACACATTGCCTGGAATTGCTGCAGAAATCGTCGCTCTTCCTTTTAGAAACTATCAGAAACCGGATCCTCACATTCTGATCTGTGTAAGTGCTAATATTACTGGTACTCTGGTTGTGATCTTCCTGGTGATGCGATTGGCTTTAATTCCTGCTCTGATCTCAATATCGGCAGCCACTTTATCAGGCATCCTGGGAGGAATTGTTTCATCGGCATTATATAGAAAAATGATAAAATTCAATTTAATTTGAGGTTCAAATGAACAAAATTCTTTTGATCTGTTTTATCCTGCTGATCTCTCACCTGGTTGCTATAGAGATCATAGATGGAGAAAATATTTATATTTTATCCGGAGAGCATTTGAGTAAAATGCCGAGAGTAACTGTTAAAACAGAAAGATACAAGAACGATGAACTGAAACAGGAGGACTGGGAAGGCGTATCATTGGATTTCATTCTGCAGTCATTCGGGATAACAAATTATTCCAGGTTAAAATGTATCGCATTCGATAATTATCTGGTTCATCTTGATAAAAAAGACCTGAACAACAAAGAACCGATCCTGGCGATCATTAGAGATGGTGTGGATCTACCTCAAGAAAAAACACGTCTGGTATCATCATTACTCGATAATATGTTCTGGGTTCAGAATATTAGACAGATAATTATTGATAATGAACAAAATCTACCCTTACCTTCTGAGATCATCTTTGCCGAATCTATTCTCTCACGTAAACCTTTATCACATGATCTTCAACCTTTTGTCGATGCTATCGGTTTTTCATTCCGGGATCTAATTGATGAGGTTTTCCCATTTCTTGGCGGAAATTATTTACTGATCGGAAACGATGGTGTTCGCCATACACTGGATTTCGATAACTATTTAAGTAATGCCGTTTTAGTTCTGGAGAGCGATAAATACGCACTGAAAAGTCCCCAAATGCCTACAGGTATGTGGCTAAAAGGAATAACTTATATCCAGAAAGGTGATCTGGCAATTGTATTTGCAGCTAATGTAAACAATATCAGGGAAATTGCAGAAATTACTGGTTGGGATGAAATTCCTGTCAATCTGGCAGCAGTTTCTTCAACCAGGCATGAATTTATTAGTCCCGATACAGAGTTCACGCAATTACGGACAAAAAATATAACAGGAATAATTTTACCATGAGAAAACTAATTCTATTTTTAATCCTTCTGATTTTACTTGGAGCATGTTCAAAGAGAAAAGTAAATGTAACAGGAAACCTGGATAAACCTCTGAAGCTCAACAAACCGGTGAATCTATCTGTTTTCAGCAGGGATGAGATCCCGGGAGCAAAACATGCTTTACTTATCGGTTCAGACGGAACAGCTGTTTTTGTCCCTAAAAAATCTTTTGCTTACTTAGATATAGATAAACATAAAGGAAAATGGGAAGTAAAAGCTGACAACACCCTTCCCCCTGTCTGTAACATCACTGATATCGAGGAGATCTGCTTCTATAAAACATACAGTAATTATGAACTATATGTTCTCAACAATAATAAAACAGAGAAAAGAATAACCCCCTTTAGAGCCAGGAAAAATGAGTTTCTCTTAATCGGTAACAGCATAAAAAACGAAATACTGGTCTCGAAATTCACCAGAGAAAACAATTATTCACTGCCGTTAGAAAATGATTCTACTCTAATCATATTTAAGAACGGGACTGAAAAACTTTCCTCTATGGAAGATATTATCGAACTGGATAACTTCTATTTTTCTTTGGAGGGAGACACATTGTCAGCTATCTGGAAAAATCCACCCTCGATCAATTTAAGCTTAATTCATGATAAAGTTGTGGATGAACTTAAAATGAAGAGAGTATTACTGATCCTGATCGATGGTCTGGGCTGGAGTTTCTGGCAACATCCAGGGATGAATATAACAACCTCATTCTTACATGATAAGAACATAGAACCTCTGAGAATACCTTATCCGCCCCTTACCCGCAACAGTCTCTGGTCCCTTGGTACAGGAGGGCGAGTCCGATCCAAAAAAAAGCCAGAGGATGAATATTTTATACAGATCTCGCAGGTATCAACGAATCCTCTTATCATTGAAGGAGATGTGATATTATACTCATCACCGATCACACAATTAGCAATGCTTGATAAAAATAACAACGGAAGTAGTGACGATGAGATCTATTTACAAGCAGTTCAAAGTATTAATGGAGAACATGATTTCATATTCCTGAACTTTCATCATCTCGATGAGATCGATCATGAGCTGGGTGCTTACAGTGAAGAAAGAGTTAAATATTTCAGGGTATTGGAAGATTATATCAGTATTCTGACTACACTCTGGTCCGGTTCGGTTTACCTGATTTCCGATCACGGTATGCACAATGATAAAATCGGCAACACAAATTACAAGGCAACTACGGAAAATCTTCTCGGGATCTGGAGTAAATTGAAGTGAAGAAATATATTATATCTATAGCTGTTCTTATTTGTGTACTTGCAGTTCTAATAACATTTCGTGTTATGATCAGTGATGATTTCAAATTTGAGATTGTTTATAAAGACAGATCTATTCAACTTGCCAATTTCGATCAGTTTCGAACTTTTCCAATTACAACCGAAGGAAAATGGACATTCTCAGCCGTCTTCATCCCTGACATACTGGATGAATATGGAATCGATAAAAAGGGAATAGAAAATTTATCCTTTTATTCCCGGGACGGTGGCAGTATTAGAATTCCTGTTGATGAGATCGAAAATATCTACATTTCAACTCTGGATGATCAAAGCATCAGACTGATCATGTCCGAAGACAATTTCCATCAACGCTGGTTAAAAAATCTTACTAAGTTAGAACTTGAGCCATGCTCACCTTAAAGAATATTAGTTTCCGGTATCGCGGTCGTCCCGCTTGGATACTGCAGAATTTTTCTTTCCAGGCTAATCCCGGAGATATAATAGCTGTAAAAGGTGTCAGTGGTAGTGGAAAGTCCACATTATTACATATATTCTGCGGAGTTATACCCAAACTTATTAACGGTTACTTTCAGGGCGATGTATTTATTGGGAATACTGATTTAGCGGAGCTTAGTCTTCCTGAGACAGCTCCTCATATGAGTCTGGTAATGCAGAACCCGGATCTGCAACTGTTTTTCCCAATAGTCGAGCAAGAACTTGCTTTTGCCCCGGAAAACTTGAAACTGCATCCATACGAAATTGAGAAACGAGTTGCAGGGACATTATCTGAATTGAAAATTGGACATCTGAGGTACAAGGAAACAGCAAACCTGTCCTACGGGCAAAAGAAACTCGTTACCTTTGCCAGCTTATTAACCCTGGACCCGGAAATACTATTATTAGATGAAATCTCAGCAGGTATATCCTCAACCGGTATTGAGATCATAGTTGATATCCTTAAAAAAAGGGCTGATTCAGGAAAAATCATAATTATAGCAGATCATAACCCATTATTACTGGGGCTTGCAAAGAAAACTATTGATCTGGATGAGATAAACAATGGACCCGATCTTCACATTCAGTGATTTCAGTTTTGGTTATCTGAAACACGAACTGCTGTTCCATGATCTGGAACTTAAGGTCAACAGCAATTCTGTCACTCTGATCCAGGGTGATAACGGCAGTGGTAAAACCACATTATGCAACCTTATGAGTGGATTACTGACTCGTCACAAAGGACAATTCCTCCTTGAAAATCACAATATGGATAAATTATCCAAAAAGGATATCAGTGAGAAAGTTGTACTGCTGAAGCAGAATATTCTGGGAAACATAGTAGCTGCAACACCGGAGGAAGATCTTATTATCTGGCAGGAAAAATTCCGCAGGAAATGTAGTGAAGATGATAACGAGAAGCGTATGAAGGCTTTTCAACTCTATAATATGGAAGAGTTTCTTCTGAAACCGGTATGGGAACTCAGCCATGGGCAGATCAAGAGAATAACCCTGGCAGCTCTGCTTCTGAACAGTAAAAAATTCTGGATACTGGATGAACCTTTTTCCGGTTTGGACAGTAAGCTGATCTCAATCTTGGAAAACACTATAAAAGATAGAAAAAATAAAAATTTTGGCACTTTGATAGTCTCACACCGATCTGAATTTCACACGGATTTCATCGATGAAATCTATCGGATTGAAAATCAGGGAATCCTGAAAGTATGAACAGATTGAATTTAAGAACTATTTTGATACTTGTGATCTTGGTTACATCTTTATCGGTGATTTACCAGAATCTCCGGATACAGTTGATTTTAACGGGCTTTACCCTATTTCTGCTTTTCAGTTTTCGTATTTCGAAACACAAGCTTCACCGTCTGGGTCACAGGTTATTGAGTTTGTTCAAGCTGGTCTTGACAATTCTAATATTACAAATCTTATTTCGGCGAAGTGGAGAGATCATCTGGGAATATTCTTTCCTGATGGTAACAACTGAGGGTTTGAATTATGGTCTGATCGCCTCATTACGATTTTTGATTATAATTCTGGTTGCCGGCTTGTTGTTCGACATTCCATATTATGATTATCTTCTGGCTTTCAGATCCTGGAAATTCCCCTTTGAAATTTCTTTTCTGGTTGCAACCATTATCCATTTTGTCCCTATTTTCAACACTCAATTCAAAAGCAGTATGGAAGCTCTTCAGATCAGAGGTATTATCATGCAGAACTTACCATTGCTTAAAAGACCGGTCGTTTATTTAAATCTCTTATTACCCGTTCTGGCGAGAGCCATCTCAGAGATTAAATTCCGAGCAATCTCACTTGAATTGAGGGGATTTCGTCTGTATAAAGACAAAACTTATCTTCATGAACAAAAACTAAGCAGACTGGATCTTATTATCCAGTTTATAGCCTTGATATTTTTTTTATTGCTTAATCTGATAAAGATTATTCAATTGTAACTTGATCTAAAGGAGCCAAAATGAAAGTGCTCAGTGTTGCCGGTTATCATCATACAGGCAAAACTACAGCAGTAGTAAATATCATTTCGGAGCTGAAAAAACGGAGATATAAAGTAGTCTCGATCAAAGATATACATGCCGAGAACTTTACCATGGAAAAGGTCGGATCCAATACCTGGAAACACTGGGAAGCCAGTGATGATGTTGTCTTTGCCAGAAGTTTAAGGGAAACTTATCAAATCTGGCATCAACGCCTTGAACTGAATGAAATGCTTTCTCATCTCAATGCCGATTATGTTGTAGTCGAGGGTATGCGTTCGGCAGCTCTCCCCCGCATCATCTGCGCCAAAAATACCAATCAGTTGAAAGAAACAGTCGATGGAACCGTTTTCTGTATATCCGGCATTTATGCAGATTCCCACTCTGACTATAATAATCTGCCTGTATTTAGTGCTAGGAATAGAATAGATAAGATCGTAGATCTGATCGAAGAAAAAGTGTTCCCTGTCTTGCCGCTGGTAGAAGAAAAATGCTGTGGTGTCTGTGGAATGGATTGCCGGCAGATGGTGTCCGAAATCCTCTCCAGTAATAAAAACAGGGACGATTGTATTGCTGATAGTGTTCCGCCTGTTCATTTAACAATAGATGAAAGAACTATCAAACTCGTTCCCTATGTGCAATCGATATTGTCTGATACTGTCTATGCTTTTTTAAAAAATCTGAAAGGTTTTAAACCCGGTAAGATAAAATTGGAAATCGTTTCCAATGAGGATAAACATGAAAGCTGAAGTGATCATTCAAAAGGAAAGTGGTAGAGTCATAAAAATCTGCAGATCCCATCATGAATTCCAGAAAGAACTCTATATTTATCAGAAAAAACCAGAATTTGTTCCTCTTCTTCTGGATAATAATGGTACTAATACCTTGGTGGTTGAATTTCTAGATGGGGTTCCCATAGGTGACCTGGTTCAACCTGATTTCGGTGCAATAGCAGTTCTGTTCATAGAATTGCATAATCTTGAAACCAAGAAGGATAAATGTATCTGCCTGATGGATTCTAATCCTAATAATTTTCTCTATTGTAAGAAAAATCATAAATACTATATGCTCGATTTCTCGGAATGGGAATATGATTATCCAGAGATCGATCTTATCCACTTTCTACTCTTCTGGGCTTCAATTTATCATCGTGATCAATTCAAAAAGATATTCCATACTTTCGTAGAAACATATCGTAATGAAATGCCTTTAAACTTGATCGAATGGGAGATATTAGTGCCCGAAGTGATCTTCAAATTCGATACAAGACGTAAAAAGTTTAACCGTTCAGAACGTCTAAACATAAAGGAGATCCAATATAATCGCAATATTCTGACCACGATTTGATTCAACAATAAATCTTGAAAAAAATATTGCCGCACGTTTCGGCGTGTATCATTCGGGAATCCGCTGTCATTTCATTCCCGCAAACTCCCGTCTAATAAAGGAACTTCATAAATACGGGAGTTCCTGGTGGAGCGAAACGGAGAAAGGGACTTCCGGAATTTAGTTTATCTTAGTTGAGAACATAAACACATATAAATTGGAAAATTCAGATAATTGAAGTCAGAAATTTACACAAAATTATGGATATTGCTAAAATTATATAAAATCTGGCTGAGCATAAATACGGGAGTTCCTGGTGGAGCGAAGCGGAGAAAGAGACTTCCGGATTAAGCCGCCATCATTCGGGAGTCCGCTGTCATTTCATTCCCG
>JAUVIJ010000034.1 GCA_030592835.1 Candidatus Cloacimonadota bacterium
GCACCGAGATCATTTCCATGATAAGGAGTATTATTAAGATAAATGTTACAACGATTATCAAAGGCAAAAACGGGTTCGGAATCATAAAAATATATTCCTCCTCCGGTGCTGTTAGAAGTGTTTTCTGTAATTGTAACAGAGGATAATACCGGATTTGAAGAACAACAATAAATACCTCCTCCCTGATTAAGAGTCGCTTCATTATTTTTGATCAAGACATTGGATAATACCGGTTCTGAACAATACCTTAAAAATATTCCGCCACCTGTCAGAGAACGATTATTAAGAATTGAAACATTATCGATATTAATATTTGTTCCTTCACAGAAAATTCCCCCCCCCGAACCGTTATTGAGCAAATAATATCCGTTTTGGATAGTTAATTCCTTAATTGAGAAGTTCTCGATATCATAACACTGGAAAATTCTTGATAAATTTTCTCCATCGAGAATAGATAAATTTTGTCCTGCTCCGACAATAGAAAGATAATCTTTTGCTTCTAACGGATACATTTCTTCCGGTAAAGATGGAGAATAAATTCCTTCAGCAAGATGAATTGTTAAGATATTTTGCTCATCAGGATTTATTAGATTGATGGCATAATAAATCGACAGTAAAGGTTCATCCGGAGTCAAACCATTATTAGAATTAGAACCTGTCGGACTGACATATAGATCCTGACTTACCGGATCTATCTTACAATTTAAAATATCAAAAGTAAAATTTTCGAGTGGTTCCACATAATATTCTGTCGGTTCGAGAACAGTAAATGTATCGATAATAACATTGATATTTGTATTATAAGCTCGAAGATCATTTCCAATATTCTCTTCAGAATAAGAATTATTCAAATAAATATTACAACGATTTTCAGGATCAAAAACTACTTCCGAATTATATCCGAAATAAATACCTCCACCATAACTATTGGTGATGTTCTCAAAAATCGTAACTCCTGAAAGATTAGTGGAAGAAGTTTCAATAATTATTCCTCCGCCTGCCCAATCGGCGAAATTTCGGTTGATAATTCCATTAATAACAGTTGGTGATGAGTTATGAGTGCACGCAATTCCACCGCCGCCACCAATTGAATAATTATCAGATATGATCACATTATTTAAAACAGGATTTGCTCCCCAACAAGAAATACCGCCGCCTTGTGCACCTTCCCAATCGATACAGGAATTTCCTGTTATCGTAACATTTGATATTGCAGGAATTGAACCGCTGCAACAAAAAATACCTCCCCCATCATAATGGCATGAATTATCAGTTATTCTCACATTTTCAATAATAGGATTTGAATTATTTCTTATTACAATTCCGCCACCATCATGATATGCAAAATTGTTCTGAACGATAGAATTCTGCATCAGGATATCAGAATCGCTGATAACAATTGCCCCACCATAATCGGCAGTATTGTTTTGGAATAAACAGTTGTCTATCAGCACATTCGAAGAAAAATAGCAAGCCAGTGCTCCACCTCGATTGTCATTATAATTTCCTGAAGTAGTTTCTCCATGCTCTAATTTGCAGTAAACCACTTTAGAACTATCCTGCCCGTTCGTTGTCGTATTAATGAAACGCAATCCTCTCCAACCGGTTTCCGGATCTTCTGCTGAAAAACGGATCGTATCTGCTTCCGTTCCTTCTGCCAATAATCTACCGTAAACAATGAATTTATAATGATTCGAGAATATGATTTCTACGCCCGGTTCTATCGTTAATAGATCATCACTTAGAATCGTTACTTCACCATCGATAATATACGGTGCATTTTCCTGAGTCCAATTCCCGCTGATGTTTCCTTCAGGGATGTGAGTTTCAGCAAGCAGAATAGAAGTAAACATTATAAGTATAATAAAATAAAATGTTTTCATGATAACTCCTGCATTTTCATAATTTGTGATACACGAACTTAATAATATTATTTTTCCCGGATTTATCATCTTAATGTCAATTTTTTTCCTGCTTAATAATAAAATAGGCTGGTTAATTTACTTGTATAAAACTTTTCCTTCTGGTTTCCAAGCCCCAGCTTGGAAACCTTTATCATGCTTAATAATATATATCCAAGCTGTGGCTTGGATACAAGAATGTACAATGCTACCTTGAAAATAGTTTGCCCACAGAGGAATTCTCTCAAGTAGACCCAAGGCATGTCACCATGGCATGCTTTTCAATGGTTTTGCTGAAGATATCCTGAGAAATAGAAAGAAAGTCTTGTTAAATGCTTTTGATAAGAATCCAAAACGATTTAGATTTAAACAACCGAAGTTGAAAAATTTACCAAAATCTGTTTGGATCAACAAACCCGACAATATCGAAAATGAGGATGAAAATTAATGCTTAAATTAAACTACAAAAGTGTCCAACTTGGCTTGACACATTCCGTCTTATAATTTGAGAATTGCTCTGTATGAATTAATGTAAATTCTCCTATTATTTGGCTTCCTTTAGAAGATCTTCTTTTGTGTTCAAAGAGTCTTCTTTGTAAATTATTAGTTATGCCAATATAACGTTTCTTACCTTTTAAAATATAAAGTGTAATCATTATTTTATCAAGTATAATTCTAATTCAGACTATTTAAAAAATGTCCTGCAGTATTGCGGAATGAAGACTGGCCTGCCAAGGCGAAGCCCCGCCATAAGCGGGGCGAAGACTGGTGGGCCCAAGAGGAATCGAATACGCCTTCATTCCTGTAAGGAATTACGGCGTACAAGCCTCTGACATCAGGAAGAGGCGTAGCTTTACCCGCCTATGGCGGGCTCTGTCCGGCAGTTGCCAGGTTATGAGCCGGAAGCTCTACCAACTGAGCTATAGGCCACTAAAATTTATCTTACTTCTTTATAATTCAGGAAAAGTTAAAAACTTACTGGTGTAAAGGTCTGTCAAGAAAAAATCCGATATTGCAGTTATCAGGATTTGACGTTAAAATTATCGATAAATTTCATCAGGATACTGCTACGAGTCGGGTGACGTAATTTTCTCAGGGCTTTATCCTCTATCTGGCGGATCCTTTCACGAGTTACGTTGAAGATATTCCCGACTTCTTCCAAGGTGCGGTGATAACCGTCATCGATCCCAAAACGTAGTCTGATCACCCGTTCTTCCCGAGGTGTAAGTGTTTGCAGGATCTCATCCACCTGTTTTTTCAGCAGGGTCCTTTCCGCCATTCTTTCAGGCGAGATCGTTCCTTTATCTTCTATAAAATCTCCCAGCAAGCTGTCTTCATCTTCGTGACCGATAGGTTTATCTAGGGAAACCGGTTCTTTGGTGATAGCTAGAATACTTTTGATCTTCTCTGGTGGCAGATCCAGTTTAGCCGCTATTTCTTCGGGATAGGGTTCCCGTCCTAATTCCTGTAATAATTTTCTACTGGCGCGTTTAACTTTATTGATCGATTCGATCATGTGAACGGGGATCCTGATAGTCCTGGCCTGATCTGCTATCGCTCTGGTTATCGCCTGACGTATCCACCAGGTAGCGTAAGTACTGAACTTGAATCCTTTACGGTAGTCATATTTTTCCACGGCACGCATGAGCCCGGTATTTCCTTCCTGGATAAGATCCAAAAAGTCCAGTCCCCGGTTATTATACCGTTTGGCAATACTGACAACCAGACGAACGTTGGCTTCGATCATTTCATTCTTGGAGCGTTCCTTCATCTTTTCGCCCCTTTCGATCTCAGCCAGCAGATCCACCATCTCCTGGGCTGTCATTTTAGTTTCTAACTCTACTCTGCGGATCTTGCGTCTGGCATTTTTTATCTTGCGCAGAGTTTCAATAAAAACATTGGGTTCCATATTCGTGTCTTTTTGGACCTGATCGTAGTCTTCATCAGATTTACTGGCTCTTCTGCCGAAGGTACAGATCTCATCTAAGGTATATTTACGGATCTTGGATAATAGTTTAATGGTTTTTTGACTGTCCTTGATCCTGTCGACCAGACTTCTGATCCTGTACACCATTCTTTTCAGAAGTTTTTCGTTATAAGCGATCCTGCTGAAGATCTCCACGATCACTTGTCTTTTGGTGTCTATTACTTCCTGGCTGGCACTTTCGCCATTTTCATCATAATCGCTATTATCGAGTATGTCTCCGATATCTTCAAAGAGTGTATTAGCTTCCTTGATAACTTGTTCAAATTCGTTTATCAGTTTGGCTTCCTGAGATTTATCCATCCAGGAACCGTATTCGATCTTGAAGATCTGATCTACTTTAACTCGTTTTTCCTTGTAACGGTGCAGGAAATTCTCCATTTCCCTGAGAGTACTTCCCGACATGAATTCGTACTTATTGATATAGCGCTGACCGCTTTCGATTTTTTTCGCGATTCGGATCTCACCTTCACGGTCTAGTAGAGGTACACGGCCCATCTCCCCCAGGTACATACGGACAGGGTCATCATAGTAACGTTTATTCTGGAATTTCTTGGTCGACTTGGCTTTCTTGACTGAGACCTTCTTTTTCGTAACTCTCTGTTGGGTCTCGTCTATTAATTCTATCCCGGATTCAACCAGTTCGTTAATAATATCATCTATCTTATCGAGATAGATCGGACTGTTAGGTAAAATATTATTGATTTGTTTAAAGGTCAGTAGACTATTATTTTTTCTGCCCAGATCGACGAGTTTTTTTATACACTCGTTATAACTCTGCATTAACACTCCTTAATAAAGGGTTTTTCGTACAACTTTTTTATCCAGACCTGCTAAAATCCTTTTTACTTTTTCTTTCTGCTCGCGTAGATCCTGATTACCCGGATCCTTTTCCAAGGCAATTGCTACGGATTTCAGATCTTTCTTGAATTTCCTGAGCTTTAACGCTTTGATAAAACCTGTCATCCTTTCAGAATCAGGCTCTGCCATTATCAAATCTGCAGCGAGAGCTCTCAATTCTGCATCACTTATTTTGTCAAGTAAAGCTGAAACTTGTTCAGTTCTCTCTAAATTCTTTTCTATGAAGATATAAAGATCTTGATAGGGCTTGAATAAAAAATAATCGGAATTCAACTCTTTGGCAACTTTTTTCAAGATAGAAGCATCGTTTAAAAACAAGATCAGCAGTTCTTTTTCTTCCTGGTATTTCTCAGTCTGGAACTGTGGGGGTTTTTCATTTTTTTGGATCCGAACAGTTTTAATCCTGGAGAGAAGGGAACTTTCGCTGATCCTGAATGTATCAGCTACATCCCGCAAAAAACAATTCCTGAGAGATCCGGTCATTCATGCCATTGGCAATTTCGATCAGAGTTTCAAGTTTCTGTCTGGTATCCATTCCCATGATCTTATCGTTAAATAAAAACAGGGTTAATGATTGAGAATTGGTAATCTTTTCCTGCAGAGCATCAACCCCGAACTTTACCAGGAAACTGTCAGGATCATCCTTTTCACCTACTTCCAGGATCCAGGCGTTCATTGAATTTTTAATCAGATTCCCTGCTGCCCGAACAGCAGCTATTTTTCCGGCGTTATCACCATCATAGAAAAGATAGACATTATTGGTATAACGTTTCAACAGCATTACCTGTTTATCTGTCAATGCGGTACCGAGAGAGGCTACAATATTGGTAAAACCTTTTTCATGTAATCTGATAAAATCAGTATAGCCCTCACAGACAATGGCTGCATCCTGACGGGATATTTCAAATCTTGTCTTATAAAGACCATACAGTTCAGCCCCTTTTGTATAGATATCCGTAGTTGGCGAATTGATATATTTCCCGCCTTTCTGATCTTTCTGCAGGACTCTACCCCCGAAAGCAACTACCCGACCGGCAATATTATGGATCGGAAAGATCAACCGCTCCCGGAAGATATCATAAATACCACGTTCACCCCGCCCGAACAATCCACTCTTGAGAAGTATCTGTTCGTTGATATGATTCTTAAGCAGATAGTTCATAAGACCTGTTTGTGAATTGAGAGCATAGCCGATACCGAATTCTTCTACGATCGAAGTTGAAATATTTCTCTCTTTTAAATAATTACGGGCAAAACTGCCGTGATCCTTGAGATTTCTCTGAAAATAATCAGCCGCAAGCTCATAGATCTTATAGATCAGATCCATTTTTGATCGATTCAATTTAGCCTGAGGCGACTCTGAGATCGTTATCCCGACTCTGCCAGCAAGTTTCTTGATGGTTTCCATGAAGGATAGCTTTTCGTAATCCTGGACAAAAGTGATAACATTCCCGGCTTTACCGCATCCAAAACATTTGAAGATCTGTTTTTTCTCACTGACGTGAAAGGAAGGGGTTTTCTCCTGGTGAAAGGGACAAAGAGCTTTATAATTACTTCCCGATTTTTTCAGTGGAAAGTAACTGCCGATAACATCGACGATATTATTCATTTCCAGGATTCTGTCTATCTGGGACTGATCCATATTATTGTTCCTTCAAAACAGCTACAGTAACACCATCTCCTCCGGCTTCTGGTGGAGGAGTATAGAACTCTTTAATTTTCCCGTTCTGCTTCAGGTAATTTCTTACCTTATTTCTCAAAGCCCCGGTTCCTTTGCCGTGAACTATCCGGATAAAATCAAGACCGTTCAACCAGGCATCATCGATGAAGGTATCCAGTTCCGGCAAGGCTTCTTCAAACCGGTACCCGAGTAGTTTAAGTTCCAATCTTACCTGTTTTTTGGGTATGTTGTAAGCCTTCTTTTTGTATTCAGGTTTTACTTTCTCCATTTCGATCTTATATAATCTGGATATGTCAGTAGTAAAGAGAAATCCGTTAAGGTCTACTTTTATATTCCCCTTCTTGATTTCAATGATCTCACCCTCGGAATCAAGTTCTTTTACCCAAACCTTCATCCCTATTTCCGGTTCAGTAACCGGTATCAGTTCCAGATCAGAAAGTTCCTCCTCTTTTTCCCGGATATCTGTCTGCAGATCACTGGTCTTCTTTATAACTTTGGAAATTGCCTTTTTACGGATCGGGGTTGGAACTTTCTTGATATTTTTTATTTCCGCCTGCAATTCATTTTGTAGAGTTATCAAATAATCCTGTGCTTCCCGAATCGATTTTTTCTTGATATCTTTGGTTTCTCTGGCAATATTTTCCAGTTTCTGCTGATGTTCTCTGATCTTCTGATCCAAAAGACTTGTTTTCAGCTTGTATTGATAATTCTGATGAGCAAGTTGATTCTTCTCTGAAGTCAGTTTTTTCAGGATCTCAGTCAGTTCCACACTCTGATTTCCCGCCAGGTTCCGAGCCCGATCGATTAATTCCTCGTCCAATCCCAGCTCGGCAGCGACCTCTATTGCAAAACTGTGTCCCGGTAAACCCTCCCTGAAACTAAATGTAGGTACATGACGCCTGGGATCAAATTCCATACTGGCGTTCCGACAAAGGGGATGCTGTTCGGCATAGATTTTCAAAGCTGTGTAATGAGTTGTAATAATTCCTGTGACTTTTTTTTTCGCCAGCTTTTCCAGGATTGCCTGCCCCAGACCCGCCCCTTGTTCAGGATCGGTAGCTGCACCGATTTCATCTATCAAAATAAGGGAGGATTCGGAACCTGTATCAAGCATTTTTCTTATATTCTGGATATGGGAGGAAAAAGTGCTCAGAGAATTCTCCAGTGACTGGTTATCACCGATATCGGCAATGATATCAGAAAAAATCCCGATCTTACTATCTTCATGAGCCGGGATCGGCACACCGGAAAGAGCCATCAAGGTTAAGAGACCGATCGTTTTCAGGGTTACAGTTTTGCCTCCCGTATTCGGTCCTGATATCAACAGGATCTTATAGTCATTTCCCAGCTCCAAGTTAAAGGGAACAACTTTATCGATTGATCCTAACGTTTCGATCAGAAGAGGATGTCTTGCCTGGACAAGTTTGATATAAGATTTCTCGATGATTTCGGGAGCAACAGCCTGAAAATGTTCAGACATTGCGGCAATGGCAAAGTGAAAATCAATTTTCCCCAGGAGTTCATTGTTGAACAGGATCGAATCTTTACCTTCCAGTATCGCCGCAGTATATTCCCGGAAAATCCTGAAGATCTCTTCTTTCTCGTCAGCTTCCAGCAAACCAATCTCATTATTGAGATTAACCACTTCCGCCGGTTCAACATAGACTGAAGATCTGCTGGCAGATCTTCCATGAACTATTCCCTGAACAAAGGAAGCAGATCCTTCCTTTATCGGCACGACATATCTACCATCTCTCTGGGTAAACAGTTTGTCATACAGATAATTGTGGGAATCGAGTTCATCGATCTTGCTACTTATTCTGGCAATTATATTCTGTCTAACCTTTTTTCTCCTGCTTCGGATCACATTCAGTTCCCGGGATGCGGTATCTTTGACATCACCCTCCGGGGCGAATATTTCCTGGAATCTCTCTTCGAGATAAGGGAATGAAACGATCTTATCCACTATTTGCTGATAGCGGGGATAAAGATGCAGTTTATCAAAATCGACACTTAAACTGTTTGCAGTTTTTACACAGCGGTAAATATCTCTGAACTCTTCGAAATCAAAAGTCTGCTGGATCAGATCTTCAAAAAGGGGAATAATATCTGTAATTTCCCGAAAATTGTAACTGTAATTATTTTGCAGAAGTTTCTGGAGTTCAGTAACAAATTGCAGTCTATCTTCGATCTCCAATCTACCCGTCATTGGTTCCAGAAGATCTGCTTTCAGCTTACCCTTGGCAGAATGACAGAAGGTCTTGAGGATCTTCTTTATTTTATTGTACTCGAGTTGAGCAGGAGAATACATAGAGAATTAATCTAAAATTTCATCCAGTTGTTCGGTCTGCTCTTTGATTTTTTCGTCGATCGCCTCTTTAATCGGTTCACTGATCTCTTTGATCTTCTTCCTGGATTCCAGGTTTTCCACAACTTTGCGCACATTATAGGCAATGCTGGATTTATCGGTAAATCCTCTTATCTGTTCATGAAAAGGCAGAAGATTCAATCCCAGGATTAACAGAGCAATGATCAGAAGTCCGTTGAAAACCCCAAGGACAGCTCCCAGCAATCGATTCAACCACATCAGATTCAGGAACTGAACGACCCTGTGAACGATCAGGATAGTGATTTTCGCAATGATCATGATGATCAGGAATATTAGAATATAAGCCAGGATCAAAGCCAACGTTTCACTCAGGTGAAACTGGTTTATCAATCCTGTTTTAACCAGGTTCCCGGTACTTCCAATGATGACAACCGCTAGGATCAATCCAACAAGATGGATAAATCCGGTAATAAATCCTTTCCTGATTCCGTTTATTAAAAAAAGAATGAGAAAAACACCCAGAATAATATCAAGAATGTGCATATTACAATCCTCTTAAACTTCAGTTAAAAAGGGGAGATCAAATCTCCCCGACAATAAATAAATAAACTTCGAAATGTATTTAGGCTAATTTCTGTCTGACTATACTGCTCAAGATCTTCCCGTCTGCCCTACTGCCCAGACTGGCTTTCAAATCCTTCATCACAAAGCCCATATCCTTCATTCCGGAAATATTTAGCCGGGTGATCGCTTCCTCGACCGCTGCTTTCAATTCGGTTTCTGTTAAGGGGATTGGTAAATAAGTTCTTATAACTTCGATTTCAAATTTTTCCAGGTCGGCTAGATCCTGCCGATCACCTTTTAAATAAAGCTCTATAGATTGTTCTCTACTCTTTACCTGTCGGGAGAGGATAGAAATACACTCATCTTCAGACAGTTCTTTCCTCAACTCTATCTCCCGGTATTTAAAGGCGGATTTTAAAGACCGAAGCACAGTTAAGCGCTTTTTTTCCTTGTTTTTAAGCGCTACTGTTATATCCTTTACAATCTGTTCAAGGATCATTATCAGAAATTCCTGTTCATTCTGTTCTGTTTACGTTGGAGTTTAAGAAGTTTCCTTTTGGCATCTTTCAGTTGACGTCTGCGCATAACGCATGGTTTTTCATAATAATTATGTTTCTTTATATCGGAAAGTAATCCGGCTTTTTCACAGGACTTCTTAAATCTTCGTAACAAGATCTGAAATGGTTCATTATCTCTTGCGAAAACCTTTGGCACTTACAATCACCTCCCTTTTTTACAGTGTAATGTAAAAATCTTAAGTGATGGTTTATTGTCAAGTTGGAAAAAAATCGGGAATATATTCATGGTCATTAAACAAAAATATATTTGCCCATGATATTACTTAACAAAAAAAAACTTGAAGAAAAAACATATATTTCAGTTATTGCACAAAATAGACTAAAATGCAGATCCAAGTGGAGGAATTTATATGTTTGCTGGTTTAAGAAAGAACGCTAAAATAGTTATTTATATCATTGCCGGAGTCTTTATTTTATCGATCGGGTTCGGTGGAATTACATCAATCTTGAGTCCGGAACCCTTTCTGGCCAAGATCGATGGCAAAAAAATCTCTTATGCCGAATACAGCGAAAGATTACAGGGAGCCTGGAGAAATTATCTCGAACAGAATCCTGATCAGGAGATCGATGATCAGGCTTTTGATACAATAAAGAACGAGACCTGGACCAATCTGGTAGCTGTAGAGTTATACAACAAGGCACTTAAACACCGGAAAATAAAAATATCTGAAGATGATATTATGGATGCATTAAATGATCCTCCTGATGATATCAAGAATCTTGAACAGTTCCAAACCGAAGGTGTTTTTGATTTCGATAAATATCAAACTGCTCTTTTCGAAAACCAGCCCTTTGCTAATTGGCTGGAAGCCAGGATCAGATCCAGTATGCCTTATGATAAATTGTTTGAATCCGTAAAGGCCGATACTCTGGTCACAGAAGAAATGCTGAAACAGGATTATATCGATGACAACAATAAAGCTGATGTTAAAGTTATCTTCTTCGATCCTAATACGATTACGGAAATTGAAGTGACTGATGAAGAAAAACAAACTTATTATGAAGAAAACAAAGAAGATTACAAACGCGATCCTGCCTGCAAGTACAAATATGCTAAAATTACTATTCAGCCCAGTGAAGCCGATAAAAACATTGCTAAAGTAATGGCCGATTCCGTCTACAATATGGTTATAACCAATTTGGATTTCGGTGAAGCTGCTAAAGAATATTCTCAAGGACCTTCGGCACCGAATGGTGGCGACCTTGGCTATTTCACCAAAGGTAGGATGGTTCCGGAATTCGAGAATGCGGTTTTTGCTCTGAATGTTGGTGAGATCAGTGAACCGGTAATAACCCAGTTTGGATGGCATATTATCAAAGTTTTTGATAAAAGACTGAATGCGGAGAAACAGGAAGAAGTTAAAGCCAGCCATATTCTCTTTACTGTAGAACCTTCCCAGGAGACCATAGATAATATCGAAACCATAGCCTGGGATTTTTATGAATTAGCTAAAGTGGTTAGAATAGATTCCGCCGCCGTTGATTACAACTATACTGCTGCTGAATCTCGCGAATTCTACAAAGACGGTCAATTTATCAGCGGTATTGGAAGTCAGGAAGAGATGATCAAATGGGCGTTTTCCAAAAAAATTGGTTCTGTTCATGATCCGGTGACACTGGAACAGGGTGATTATCTGGTAGCTCAGGTATCTTTCAAAGCTGGAGTACATTATCAGGATTACAGTGAGGTTGAAGCACGGATAGGCAGGGATATCGAGAAAGAAAAAAAGCTGGAGCAGGCAATTCTGAACGCGGAAGAATTCTTTGCCAATACACAGCCGGAAGATTACATGCTGGAAGCAAAAAAAGCAGGATTAGAAATCATTGAAGGTAAAGGGATCAATATAAACAGTGTCAGTATTGGTAAAATCCGACAGGAAGATATTCTCAATGAAACAATCCTGACAAAAGAAGCCAGTGAATATACAGATCTGATCAATGGAGAAAAAGGTGCTTATCTCGCTTACATTGAAGAACGCTATGCTCCGGATCTGGAATCCTTTGAACAGAAAAAGGAATTTCTCCTTGAAAAAGCCCAGTCCGATGCCGAAACAGCTAAATTGAACAAATGGTACCAGGATCTGAGAACTAGCACTGAAATAATCGACAACCGTGATCAATACGGATTATAAATCTACAATTATACTCTTGAATATTAGACCGGCTGTAATGCCGGTCTTTTTTA
>JAUVIJ010000164.1 GCA_030592835.1 Candidatus Cloacimonadota bacterium
GTTTAGAAGTTAAAAACAATGAGAAACATCGGAATGTTCAATTTATTGATCTTCTCCCGAAAGCATTCGGGATTTGGGTAGGAGCAACCCAACATTCAGAAGATTCGACAAAGCCGAAACATTCGGAAGTTAGGTTGTAGTTTCGTAGGAGTTTGGAAAACCCGAGTCGGGTTATAGAGGAGTTCCTCTATCTTTGCTCGGATCCATAAACAAAGCTCGAATAGTTTTCAACTGTCCCAGGACTTTTTTCACATACTGTTATTTCTCCGCTGGTAAAAAAAATTTGAAAACATCCGGTTCTGATATATTATTTATTATATAGAAAGCAATTCCAGGAGAGCAACAAAGTGAATGAAATTGAAGATGAAAATGTGAACAGAAAAGAAAGCCCGAATTCTTCAGGTCTGGTAATCGTTTCCGAGATTCTACCGGATCGACTGACCATAATACCGATCCTGCAAAGACCGATTTTCCCGGGATTATTAATGCCTTTGACTTTTTCCGGACCACAATACATGAAAACTCTGCAACAGGTCTACAATAGTGATAAAAAGGTTCTTGGTGTGGTTATGGTAAAAAAAAGGAACCGGGAAAATTTCTGGGATTCTCTTCTATACAAGATTGGTACGGCTGTAAAGATATATAAATTCGCTATAGTCGATGAAAATACAGTTCAGGTAATTGTCCAAGGATTGCATCGATTTACCAGAACCAGAGTAGCCTGGAAGGAACCCATTCTAACTTGGAAAGTCAAATACAGTTTCGATTCGGTTATTAAACCCTCGGATGAGCTCAAAGCTTATACTCTTGCTATTATGTCTTCGATCAAGGAATTGCTTAAACTCAATCCGATCTTCCAGGAACAGTTGAAGATGGTGGTCAATCTGATCTCCTCTGAAAATCCAGGTATATTAATCGATATTACATCATCGATGCTCAATTCCTCTCCTGAGAAATTACAGGATATTCTGGAAACCTTCGATCTGATCAGTCGCAGTAAAAAACTCTTGATCCTGTTAAAAGAAGAGATCGAACTTACCCATTTACAGGAAAAAATTGAGAAACAGATCGAGGAAAAATTATCAAAACAGCAAAAGGATTTCTTTCTGCGGGAACAACTTAAGATCATAAAGAAAGAATTAGGACTGGAAAAAGATGACAAATCTGCTGAATTGGAGAAATTCCAGAAAAGGATCGAAAATCTGAAGCTTACAACTGAAGCAGCTAAAGTCATAAATGAAGAGTTGGATAAACTGAAAATGCTGGAACCTGCTTCCCCGGAGTACAATGTGACTCGTTCTTATTTGAATGCGCTGACCGAACTTCCCTGGGGAATATATTCTCAAGATAGACTGAATATCAAAATTGCCCGGAAAATACTTAACGAAGACCATTATGGACTGGATGATCTCAAAATAATGATCCTGGAACTTATCAGCACAATCATGAAAAAAGGCAGGGTTACAGGTTCTATACTGTGTCTGGTAGGACCACCCGGAGTTGGGAAAACTTCTGTGGGATATTCGATTGCCAGGGCTCTGGATCGTAGATTTTACCGCTTTTCCCTGGGAGGAATGCGGGATGAAGCCGAGATCAAAGGACACCGGCGAACTTATATCGGAGCTATGCCCGGGAAGATCATACAGAGTTTGAAACGAACCGGTACTGCAAATCCAGTGATTATGCTGGATGAAATCGACAAGATCGGGAAAAGTTTCCTGGGAGATCCTGCTTCCGCTCTGTTAGAGGTACTGGATCCGGAACAGAATAAGGATTTTCTCGATCATTACCTCGATGTCCGGTTTGATTTATCCAATATCCTCTTCATTACTACTGCCAACCAACTGGATACGATTCCACGTCCTTTATTAGACAGAATGGAGGTTATGACGATTTCGGGATATATTCTTCAGGAAAAAGTAGAGATCGCAAAAAGGTTTCTGATTCCCAGACAGATGGAACAACATGGTCTCAGAAAAAAAGACATTTCCATTACCGATAAAGCTCTAAAAATGTTAATCGATCAGTATTCCCGGGAAGCCGGTGTTCGAAACCTGGAAAAACAGATCAGAAAGATCATGCGCCAGGTTACCCTGAAACATGCAGAAGGTCACAACAAAAAAATCTCCGTTTCTTCCAGAAATCTGAAAAAATATCTTGGTAATCCCGTATATAAAACCGAAAAACTTTATTCTAAAATGATCCCGGGAGTAACCCTGGGTCTGGCCTGGACCTCCCTGGGAGGAACAACTCTGTATATAGAAGCATCAGCTCTGAGTGCAAAATCTGCCGGTTTCAAACAAACAGGTCAACTGGGAAATGTCATGCAGGAATCCTCGGAGATAGCTTATTCCTATGTTCGTTCCTTCCTGAGTAAAGATGACCGGTATAAGGATTTTTTTAATCAGAACTTTATCCATCTTCATGTTCCTGCCGGGGCAACTCCCAAAGACGGTCCATCTGCTGGGATAACTATGGCTCTGGCTCTTTATTCACTGGCAGTCAACAAACCCGTTAGAAAGGATATCGCCTTGACCGGCGAACTTACACTAACCGGGAAAATACTACCTATAGGCGGAATAAAAGAGAAAACCATCGCTGCGCGAAGGGTAGGTGTTTTTGAATTGATTATACCCCGGGAAAACCAGTTTGATTACGAAGATCTTCCGGATTACATCCGTAAAGGCATAAAAATATATTATGCGGATTATTTCAAGGATGTGATCGATTATGTATATAATCCCAGATAATAATAAAGGCTGATCGTTTATTGCAATCAGCCTCTACTGCATTATCTTGGTTAAATCTATTTGAGTAGTACCATTTTGGCAGTTTTTCGGAAAGAACCGGCTTCGAGACTATAAAAATATAAACCACTTTCCACTTTTGAACCGTCATCCCTTCTTCCGTCCCAGACAAAGCTATGATCTGATGCTATCAAATGCTGATTAACAAGGGTTCTGATTTTTTTTCCCTTGAGGTTAAAAATATTTAGTTTAACCTGGGAATCTCTTTTTAAACTAAAAAATATATTTGTTTCAGGACTTCGTCCGGCACCCGACGGATTAAAGGGATTAGGATAATTTCCGAACTCGACGATTGGAGAAGCGATCAGATCATCAGTAAGATCATTTACCAGGATCACGTTGAAAATATGGGGATCGGGTTCACCGATATAAGGATGAAACTCGTTTCTACCAGACATATCCGCTGCCGACAGGTAATAGGAAATAACGCAACTGTCGGACTGTGCAGGTATCCAAGCATGGTAAGAATTTTCTCTTTCCTCGACAGCTGTCATGATCAGAGTTTCATAATCATCATCATTAACCCGGTAATGCACCAGAAGTGAGTCTTCATACAATGCTTCCCCGCTATAGGCGATGATATCAGCCAGGATCTCTATTTCTGTTCCTGTTTCCATATCTCCCGATACCGGAATATGCTTAACGTAAAGCATGTTCTTATCGGCTATTTCATGGACGCGACAATGTAAAGCATCGGTATCCGCCCAGCTACCCGACATTATTCCGATAACATCGTAACCCGGCATAGCTTCCTGATAAACTGCCAGTGCGGCAGAATCGTTCGAATTTCCTGTGATAGGGACAAAAACCTTGTTATTTAAAATATAACTGTTTGTATAGGGCGTAGGATAACTCCATCCTCCCGGAGTAAAAACCCGATATACTTCATAGGGTGTTCCGTAAGAACTGGTCTGCTGAGCAAAATAATTTGCCACATATTCATAGTCTTCATATTGCGAATCGGAGGGTAATACTTCACCTATCAGAACCTTATCCACATCGAGAAATTTACCCCAGCAGTCTATGTGTTGTATATATTCACCCAAAGGATCAGGCAAAACGTGATAGGTTTCTATTCCACAGAAGTCCAGGATCAATTGATCGATCTCGTCATGACTTAATCCCGGATTTTCAGTCCAGACCAGATCAGTGGATGATCCTATACCCAGACCGTCACACATGTAATTTCCACCGGTATGTTCGATATCCATACCAAAAAGATTCATCTCCATGTAATCAGCGATTACCACCGGAATCTCGTCATCATAAGGTCGAGGGCGATTATAAGGAAAATCTACGACTCCAAACTCGTTATTACCATCAATTATGAACCAGGGACCATAATCCCGTGTCCAGTGAGTATTTGTCTGAGCCAGAACGAATTCACAATTATCCAGATTTACTCCATAACTCGTATACAGGTTGATGACAGTATTCTGCTGATATGTACTGGCAACAATAGTTAGTATTTTAGCTACTTCGCTCATTTCTGCAATTGCATTGTATGGAATACCGAATCCTCCACCTGAATAAGCTATCAGAACACCATATGTCGGTTCAAATTCAGCAATCTGCCGTACAGGACCCACAGGAGGATCTGTCGGTGTGAAATCCCGTTCCATCGTTTCCATCAGGATCGCTTCCTCAGCAGTTAAAATGTGTGAATAGGGATAAGTTCCTGTGCCTGGATCAGCACTCAGCACCAGAAAACCGGAAATTATAAAGATACAAAAAAAGAATTTACTCATCGATCATTCTCCATATATTTTTCTATTTTAGTGTTCTGCAATGTCCCAAATTGTTATTGCGA
>JAUVIJ010000024.1 GCA_030592835.1 Candidatus Cloacimonadota bacterium
AGCGGGGATGAGCTTTTTTCTAATCATATGGCTGACGGTATCTACGAAAAACAGCTTGGTTCCATTGGAGACGTAATCCGTTACACTAAAGCCAAATTTTATTCTTCCTATTTAACTGGAATTGTTGGGATTGCTCTTACACATGGATGTGCACTGTTGGGTGATCCTATGATCCCTATCATCCTTCCTCAACCTGATACTTCTATTCATCTTAACGAGTATAATTTGAGTGTTGGTGATACTCTTCAGATCCATGCAGAAGTTGGTCCGGATATTGAAAGAGGAAAATTCATAATATATGATGAAAATGATGTTCAACTACCTCTCGATGAATATTATCCCCTAGAACTCCCGGTGATCAATGGTACTCTCTGGTCAACGGATTTCCAGATTTCACCCACCAGTGAACCAATATTTTCCAGATCTGTAAAAGTTTTTGCCTATGGGGATGAAATGGAAATAACAGGAATGACAGGATTTACTGTTGGTAAGACAGCGGTCATTAATGTTGAAACAATTCCTGAAATCCCGACGGAAAATGATTCTGTTTATATCACTGCTGATTTTTTTGATGAACAGGGAATTGAAAGTATTATCTGTATATATACAAATTTATATCAAATTCCCATGGTTAACAATGAATTGCAGAATTATATTACTGAAACACCGATATCGCCACAGAATCCCGGTTCCCGGATAGATTTCCAGTTTCTTATAGTTGATGCCGAGGGAGATTCTGTCTATACTGAGGAATTTTTCTATGATGTTGTTGGACCCGACCTTTTTCTCCAGCAATTTGAGCTTACGGAAATAAATCATGAACCTGTTATCAAACAGCATTTATCAAATATAGGAGCTTTGACATCTCCGGTAACAACCTTGAGATTATATCGATCTGATGTAATCCCGGAATTCATTACTGAAATCGATATTGCGCCTTTGCAATCACAAGAGTGGAGATGGGAATATATACCACTGCCTTTATTAAGAGGAGAATATCTATTTTATGCTGTTGTTAACCAGTATGGCAGTTCTTTTGGAGAACACTCGACCATAAATAATCAGGTCTATAGTGAAACCTATAATATAAATATGTTTCTAGTCGGATTGGAATACACCGTGAATTCAAGCCTGGAGGACAATCTAGTCTGTTATTTTCCTGCCGGTCTGTTTCCGGAAGAAACGATCGCCTTTATCAATCAAAAAGAACAGTTGCAGGTATATAATCAACCTGATATCGAAATGATCCTGATGGCAGATACCACATATTCCAAACCTTATGAAATCGGGATCTACAATCAGGATTTGTATGCAGATAGTCTGGGACATTTTCCAGACGGCGAGCGAATTACGCTCGAGTTTAATTACAGCGCTCATGATTCTCTGACCCAGGATCTGGAAGCAGAAGGTAAATTCTTTATTTACCGTTGGGAACCGGATTATCAGAAATGGATATTACAGGGTAGTAATATGAACATTGATGATGATAAGATTATTTATTTAAGTGACAGGGCTGGGATCTATTCCATTTTTTATAACCTGGATGAAATTCCTCCATCGATCGAGTTGAATATTGAGGATCAGGAATTCACGAATGGCAGCTACATATCAAAGAATGGTGTTCTTTCAATTTTATTGAGTGATGCTAATGGAATTGATGTTTTCAGCAACAGTATCTATCTCGAAATCGATGGCTATATAATTGATCAGGAAGATCTGATACTTACTCTGCGGAATGGTAATCTTATCAATATTCCGGTCAAGTATGAACTGGGTCAATTGAACCTGGAAGATGGTGAGCATCATCTGAGCATTAGTTGCACTGACGTTAACGGGAATTTTTCCAGCAAAGATGTTGATTTTATGGTAAGTACCGATTTCGATATCATCAGATTATCGAATTATCCCAATCCTGTAACCTCTCATACTATCGATCCGAATAATATTGGCAGGACCAGGTTTATCTATCTGCTTACCGATGATGCAGATGAAGTCTATCTGAAAGTTTACACAGTAAACGGCAGATTGGTAAAGACATTTAAAAATCTTTCTTCATCAGTTGGATATCACGAATTTCCCAGATCAATACTGGGCTGGAATTGCAGGGATGAAAACGGAATTAGTCTGGCTAATGGAGTGTATTTCTATCGACTGATAGCTAAAAAAGGAAACAAGAAAATCGAAAAAACGCAAAAAATGGCAATCCTGAATTAATGGAGAATATTTTGAAGAAATTTATTATTACCCTGATCTTTTTTACTTTCACATCCCTTTTTGCCGGCAGGTATGCCGGAGATTTCATGGCAATTGGTGCAGGAGTGAAATCCCTGGCTCTGGGTGGAGCCTTTGTTGCATTAGCGGATGATGGTTCGGCAGTTTACTGGAATGCGTCGGGAATTGCTCAGATCAGAGATACAGAAGTGGATATAATGAGGGCTTTCCTGTATGATGGTCTGGCTTATTATGACAATATTACTTTCTGTCTACCTCTGCCTAACGGCGTTACCATAGCTCTGAACTGGACTAGATTAACGATTAATGATATTCCCATTTTCAAAGAAGAACATATTTATGGAACCAATGTTGATCAGAGATCGACGGATCTTGAATGGATCTTGAATGAGGCCGGAATTCCCGATGGTAAATTTACCAGCACAGATGATCTTTTTCAGTTGGCTTTTGCCAAACATATCCATCAGGATTTTCACATGGGCTGGCTTTTCTTCGACCTTCCACTGGATATGTACTTTGGGGGAAATATTAAATACATAAAACGAAAAATTTATGAAAACCTGGGAGACGGAGTTGGTTTCGATCTGTCATTTAAATTAAAGACATCATTGGGAGTACTCTTTGATTATTCCGAACTGGGAGATATTGCAATCGGGTTAAATCTTCAGGATGTTGCCGGAACCGTAATTACCTGGAACACTGAGTCCGATCACACCGATAAGATTCTCTTCAATACCAAACTTGGTTTTGCCTATGAACAACCATTAAAATTTATCAGATCTAGATTAACTCTGGCAATGGACATAGATTATGTTTATGAAACAGTACGTCATTTCGGAGCAGAAATCCAATATAAAGACATTATTGCTGTTAGATCCGGATATTACAATGAAAATATCTCAGCAGGAATGAGTGTAAAGATCTTTGATTTTACCCTGGACTATACATTTCTTACTAATGTGCTCGGGAATACAAACCGTATCGGATTGAGAATCAATCTTTAGTGAGGATAAAAGTGGATTATAAATTGATTTTTCTGTACTTGGCAGCTATTCTGATCTTGGGATGCGCCGGTGATGATGATTTTAATCTTGATAAAATACCGCCTTTGAAACCTGATCTGTATCATCATCTGGGTGATACAGGTGATTATTTAAGTAGTCAGCCTGTAAATTACCACCAGGGTAGTGAGATCGAGTATAATGGTATCGATGCTATTCAGGGAGGGGAATGGATCCAGATCCAATGGGAACATCTGGTAGATTCTGATCTTCTGGTTACCGAAATTTACCGGTTTAATCTGGAGGATTATGAGGAATATGAAGACTACTTGGGAAACGGAGGTGAAGAATACGATTTTGCCGCTAGAATAGCTGAATCGGAACCTGATGAAGATCGATTTGAAGATCATTCTCCGGGACTTCTCGGTTATACCTGGTTCTATTATCTGAAAGTTATAGATATAGCTGGGAACTGGACAAAATCTGATACAGTCTGTTATAAACTTACACTAAGACCGGAACTGATCTCCCCTCAGGGTCCTCTTGTAGATGAAATATACAACACCTATTTTGAATGGCTACTGCCAAGTGATATTCCAGCTTCATATTCCCGCTTATTGATCTTCGATTCACTCTATAATCTGATCTGGCAATATACCCCCCTGGATCTTGAAGATACAGTTGTTCTTTATGATGGTCCCGATGTTTCCGGTCAGGAGATTCGCTGGAGGGTCGAAGCTATTATTGGTAATATTCAGGATACTGAACCCATTGAAGGGATTATTTATACAGTATTCTCAGGTTCGGAATCTAACGAGATCGAAATAATAGTACAATAGAAAGCTTGACTATAACTGAGGAAAGTACTCATATTGTAATTTTGTAAAGGAGCGGATAATGAAAAAAACCGTTTTATTGTTTCTTTTTGTTCTTCTTTGCTCACTGCTTGTGAGTCAGGAAAGCACAAGCCAGGCGTTTAATACAGGTTCGATATATCTGTATTCCGGAACTTTAACCGGCTCGGAACAGCTAAAAATCAAAACTTATATCTGGGGTCAGGTAAGAAACCCAGGATTATATATTATTCCTGATAATACTAATCTGCTCACCCTAATCTCTTCCGCCGGAGGACCCACGGAGAATGCAAAATTATCCAAGATAAGGATTATCCGCCCTATAGCAGAAGGAGATAAAGTTATCTGGGTGAACCTAAAGAAGTATATCGATACCGGAGATGAAAACCTGATTCCTGTTCTGCAACCCGAAGATACTGTGATCATTGCTGGAACAACTTTTTATGCTTTCTCGAAAGTTACTGACTGGCTTTCCAAACTCGTCATTGTATTAAGTGTATATAATTTATTTAGAACCATGTAAAATACAGGTAACTTTATGCAAAATGATTATTTAGAGAATGTTGAAGAACAGGAATTAAGATTAACGGATTATCTGCATACAATCAATCGCTATAAATGGCTTGTGATCCTGATTTTTCTTATCATTTTTATATCCAGTTTTATAATTACAGCCCGGGCACCCAGGATTTATAAAGCTACGGCAAGGGTACTTGTCCAGGAAAAGGGTTCTACCGATCTATTGTTTACATCTTTCAGTAGTCGAGTTTCATCCATAAACAATAATATTCATATCCTCCGCAGCCGTCCGGTTATCAGGGTAGCTAAACAGATCCTGGAAAAACAGAAGAATTACGATCAGCTTCCCATTAAAAATTCCGGATCCCCGATCGATTATATCAAATCACGGATGTCAGTTGATACGGAAAGAGAAACGGATATCTTGATCATAAATTTTGAAAGTGAAAGTCAACTGGAAGCAAAGGAAGTCTCCAATGCCCTTGCCTTTGCCCTGATCCAGCAAGATACCGATTATGCTCGGATCGAGTTTCGCAATACAAAAGAATTCCTGGCAAATCAACTGGAGGAGGAAGATCGCCGATTGAGAGCATCGGAAGAGGATTTACGTCTATACAAACTTGAACATGGGATTTCATTACTGTCTGAAGAAACCCATCAATTGATCGAACAATCCTCACAGATTACCGCCCTGCTATCCGAAGCCGAGATTGAACTTGAAGTTACTACTAGCCATTTAAATTTTTTGCAATCTGAACTGTCTTATCAGGACACAATACTCAGAGATGTAGACGTGATCCTGACTTCTCCGTTATTGGAGAAACTGAAGAACGAGATTGTCGAAAATCAATCCCGCTATGTTAATCTTCTGACCAGACCGGAGTATTCCACTAACCATCCGGAACTTGTGTCATTGAATAATACTATCGAAAGTGGGAAAGCAAAGCTAAATGATGAAATGCAGAGAATAATTTCAATGAAAGAGAGTTCTTCTGACCCTCTTAAATACCGCAGTTCTATCATCGAGAAAATCTCTGTTGCTAAAGTCCAGAAGAATATCTTCGAATCTAAGGTTGCTAGTTTAAGAGATGCAGTTTCGGATTACAATAAAAAAATGGCTATCCTTCCTGATACGGAAGTGGAACTGGCGAGATTACAGCGGAATAACAGTATCAACGAAAGAATTTTTACCATGCTCAAGGAAAAGTATGCTGATGCCCAGATCGCCGAAAAATCTAAAGTTGGTAATATCAGAATAGTTGAAGAAGCCAGTCTACCTTATTTACCTATTAAACCGAACAAGAAAATGAACTTGATCATTGCACTGGTATTGGGTATCGGACTGGGGATCGGTTCGGCCCTGCTCATCCATTCTCTCGATCCCAAAATTACGACTTATGATGATGTTCGTCGTTATGTTGGACTACCCATACTGGGGTCGATTCCTCATATATCTATTTCTGATTCCGATATTGATGAGATCGAGCAGATGATTAAAAAGGAAACAGGTTCTGAGAAAGAAAAATTACTTGATTTCCGGAAACAGATCGAAGCCCGGTTGATCACAAATTATGCTCCGAAGTCATCGGCATCAGAAGCATTCAGGATTTTAAGAACGAACATTCTTGCAAAAAAGAAAACAGATAAATCCATGGTTATCATTGTTACCAGTGCTGGTCCGAAAGAAGGTAAAACCACGATTCATTCCAACCTGGCGATTGCTATAGCTCAACTGGGAGCGAAAGCGATCCTACTTGATCTTGACCTGAGAAGACCCATGGTCCACACTCTGTTCAATCTGGAAAAAGAATATGGTATAAGTGACTTTCTAATGGATGAGAATAGTGATGTTGAGAACTACATTAAAAAGACCTCTATATCTAGTTTGGATATAATCACAAGTGGATATATTCCTCCCAATCCATCCGAATTATTGGCTTCGCCCAGAATGGATGATCTGATCGAACAATGTAGAGCGAAGTACGATTATATTCTGATGGACTCGCCACCTGTTATCGCTGTGACCGATACTATGGTACTTGCAAATAAAACTGATGCTATAATCCTGGTGGTCCGAATAAGAAAAGCGGATAAATTGGTTATTAAAAGAGCCAGGGAGTTGATGGATAATATCAATATTCCAATAACAGGAGCTATTATAAACGGTATTCGTCCACAAAAGTATTACAGCAGTTACGAATACAATTATTACTACTATTACTATTATGGTAAACAGGAAAAAAAACCAAAGTTTTTCTCTAAATTCTTACGCAAAAATAAACCTTTATCTTGATGTTCTGAAGCGGAGAGAAAACGGCTTTCATCAAATAAGGACTATTTTCTCGCAAATAGACCTTTATGATAGTATAAATTTTACTTTGACAAAAAGAAGTACCATTCAGATTTTGACCAACTACGACTTTGTAACTACAGAAGATAATATAATTTACAAAGTTGCGTTCTTTCTAAAGCAAAAATATGGTGTGAGCTCAGGTGTAAGGATCGAACTGAATAAAAAAATACCTGTTGCGGCTGGATTGGGAGGAGGCAGCAGTAATGCGGCCCAGACAATTATTGGCTTGTCCCGGTTATGGAAACTGAACCTGTCGGAATCTGAAATGCATGATATAGCCGGAAAATTTGGAAGCGACATTAATTTTTTTCTATCAGGTGGAACGGCAACAGGCGAAAACAGAGGTGAATTGATCACGAAAATCGATGATCTGGAAATTAATAATATCCTTCTAGTTAATCCCCAATTTGGTATTTCAAGCCGTCAGGCTTATAAAGCAGTTGATATTGGATCATCAAGATCCAATAACTGGAAAAAAATACTAACTGATTTCAATATTAAATACTGTCAGAATGCTCTTCAAAAGGGAGTTTGTAACTTATTTCCCGATTTAGGTAAGCTGATTGATCAGATAGGGGAAATGGGTGCCAGCAAGGTAATTCTTTCCGGGAGCGGTCCCACAATAATAGGTTTTTGTCATGATAAAATTACAGCTAATCGTATAGCAGAATATTTTTCCGAAAAAGGTTACTGGAGTTATGTTACTAAAACCATGAAAAGGAGTACAAGATGAACATTACAGACGTCAAAGTATTTATCCGTGAAAGTAATCAACTGAAAGCTTTTGTTAATATCGTTATCGATGATGCGTTCATCATAAGGAATATCAAGGTTATCGAAGGAAATAATGGTCTTTTTGTTGCTATGCCAAGTAGGCGTGTCAGCTCGGGAGAGTATAGAGATATTGCCCACCCTATAAATACAGAAACCAGGAATATGGTTGAGAAAATCATAATTGACAAATACAAGGAAGTTCTACAGGAAGCATTGACTGTAGCTGAATCAGGCGAATCGATTAAAGAGGAAATAAAAGAAGAAGTTGAAAAATAGAAGATGTATTCCAAACTAAAAATCTTTACTGGAAACGCAAACAGGAAACTGGCTCTCGAAGTTTCCAAATATGCAGGTGTACCCTTGGGTGACGCTAATGTTTTCAAGTTTTCCAATGATAATACTTTCGTTAAGATCAACGAGAATGTTAGAGGGGCTGATACATTTATTATCCAGCCGACCTGTTTTCCTGTAAATGATAATTTGATGGAATTGCTGATAATGATCGATGCTTTGAAAAGAGCATCTGCTGAAAAAATAAATTGTGTGATCCCTTATTTCGGTTATGCCCGATCCGATAAGAAAGATCAGCCGAGAGTGCCAATAACGGCTAAATTGGTGGCGGATCTTCTTTCTGCAGCTGGAGCTAGTAGAATTATTTGCATGGATTTACATTCAGAGCAAATTCAGGGATTTTTCAATATACCTGTGGATCATCTCAGTTCAATATCTCTATTTGCCAGGTATTTCAAGACAAATCTGGAGCTGAAGGATATAGTTGTTGTTTCCCCGGATACCGGTGGTACTGCCCGGGCAAGAGAGATGTCCAAGAACTTGAATTGTGACCTGGCAATTGGTGATAAGCGAAGATTAGGAAACGACAGCAAGTCGGAGGTATTAAATCTGATAGGAGATGTTAAGGATAAAACAGCTATTCTTTTTGATGATATTGTGGATACCGCCGGGAGTCTGACTAAAATGGCGAAAAAGCTTATGGAAGAAGGTGCTAGAAAAGTTTATGCAGCCTGTGCTCATGGGATATTGTCAGGGAATGCGCTAAAAAATATTGCTGAATCTCCCATCGAAAAGCTGTTTATCACTGATTCTATACCCCTGACCGGAGATAATAAAAGTTCATCTAAGATTATCCAGATATCGATAGCCGAGTTACTGGCAATCGCGATTAAAAAAATACACCTGGAAGAATCAGTTAGCATATTATTTAGATAGAATATTCATCCCGAAGCGGGAAAATAACGGAGGATTTGATGTACGCAAAAATTAAAGCAGAAACACGGGAAATCGGAAAAAAATCCGATCTTAATGAACTACGCAAAAAAGGTTTTATACCTGGGATTATCTATGGAGAAGGCAAGGAAGGCGTTAAAATATCCCTGGATAAGATATCTTTTCAGAAAGAGTATAAAAAGAACATAGGTGAAATGGTCTTTTATGAAATTCAGGCAGGGGATAAGAAATACAATACAATAATCAAGGAAAGACAAATCCATCCTGTCTCCCAGGAATTGCTTCATATTGATTTCCTGGAATTTCATGAAGGAAAACAAATAACCATCAGTGTGCCTTTCAAATTCGTCGGAGATGCTATAGGAGTAGCAGCCGGCGGACTTCTGGAAATTCTACTTCGTAAACTGGAGGTTTTTTGTTTACCTAAAAACATTCCTGACGATATTATAGTTGATGTCACAAATCTTGAGATTGGAAATTCCATCCATCTTGATCAGATAGAATTGGTCGATATGGAAACTAAATTTCCGGGAGATACTCCACTCATTGCTGTTAGAGCGCCTAAGAAAATAGAGGTTGAAGAAGAAGTAGAAGAAGGTGAAGAGGTTGAGGAAGGAGAAGAAGGGGAAGAAAAATCTGAGGAGCTTGAAAAAGACACTAAAGAATGATGAAAATCATTTTTGGTCTTGGAAATCCCGGGAAACGATACCAGAAAAATCGACATAATATAGGTTATCTGATCGTTGATAAATTTGCTGATCTTTTTAAACTGAAATTCAAGAAAAGAATAAAGTATTTATTTGCAGAGAGTGATGACGTCCTGTTGATCAAACCAAGGACTTACATGAACAATAGTGGAAAGGCTGTTCTTTCAGCTTGCTCCCGTTACCGTTCCCAGGATTTTCTGGTAGTTGTTGATGATATCAACCTTCCGTTCGGTGAAATCAGATTACGGGAGGAAGGCGGTTTTGGCGGGCATAACGGCTTAAGATCAATTGGGACAGTTCTGGGTACGAACCAATTCAAAAGAATGAGAATAGGGGTGGGGGCTCCCGATGAGGATGAGCTTGCCAGATATGTCCTTGCTGATTTTGATAGGGAAGAAGAAAAAAAGTTGCCTGATCTGCTTGATTTCAGCAGTTCACTTCTGATTAAATATGTTGAATCTGATTTTAATCAAGTATTAGATCTTTATAGTATATTGAAAAAATCCTATTCTGAGAAATTCTAAGTATTCTCAGGATCGATTATTGTGTTGACACACTAAAGACCAAAGGAGGAATAAATGCAACGCAAGTATGAAAGCATGATCGTTTTAGCACCTACCTTCAGCGAAGACGAATCGAAAGCAGAAAGTCAGAAAATCCATGCCATGATCGAAAAATACGGCGGCGAAATTGTTGAGACCGAAGAATGGGGTAAGAAGAAACTGGCTTATGAGATTAAGAAATTCCAGGAAGGCTATTTCTTTATCTTCTATTATCTGCTGGATCCGGCTAAAGTTTCCGAACTGGAAAGTAATTTCACCATCAGCGAAAACCTTATCCGTTATAATATCCTGGTTAAACAGTAGTCGGGAGGAATTATGGCAAGTGAATTGAGATTTCCGAGATTGAACTATTTAGTTCTGAGTGGCAGATTGACCAGAGATGTCGATCTCAGATATACACCCACAGGAACTCCCGTTGCTAAATTATCACTGGCTTTTGACCGCAACTATCAAAAAGGTGGTGAATGGCTTCAGGAGACGAGTTACCTAGATGTTGTTGTTTGGAGTAAAAGAGGTGAACAATGTGCGGAATATCTGAGAAAAGGCAGTGCTGTCATTATTGAAGGTTACATCAAAACACGTTCCTATGTAGATCGGGAAAACCAGAATAGAAAGGTTACCGAGATAGTGGCTAATAAAGTTAGTTTCCTGGAGAAATCAAGTTATCCCAGTGATAGTGCAGAGACAGAGATGAAAACTGATAATCAGATCAAACCTGTAGCAGATGTAACCGATGATGATGTTCCATTCTAAATTAGAATCAGGAGAAAATAATGATAGAAGATAAAGAAAAAGTTGAAGAGATCAAAACAGAAAAGAAGCAGGATGAAAAGCAGACTGAGGTAAAAGAAGAGATAAAAGCCAAAGTCAAAAAACCGGTCAAAAAAGAAACAAAAAAAGAGATTAAATCCGAAAAGAAACAGGAAGGAAAAGAATCCAAAGTCGAGAAGAAAACGAAAGTTGAAACCGAGAAACCTGTTGGAAAGGATGAAAGTCCTAAAAAAGTTGAAAAGAAAGAGACTAAAAGCCGAAAGCCGAAAGCCGAAAAGGAATCGGGAGTAAAGGAAGATAAGAAAACAGGGTTAGAAAAAACAGTAGAGAAAACTGAGGAACAAAAGCAAAAAGATCCTGAAAAAACTGAAGATATTCAGAAAGAAGCACAACCAAAAATAGCCGGACAAACTGGTAACAGCACTGGTGTAAGACCTTCTCCTGAAAGAAGAACAGATAGCAGGGGATACAGAAAACCGGGAAGAGATTCATCCCAGTCCAGAGGATTTCGACGCGGCGGTAGAGGTAAACCCAGATTTTTATTCAAGAAGAAAGTCTGTTATTTCTGTAAGAACAGGGATGTGGTTATTGACTACAAAGATGTAAATCTGATGAGAAGATATATTGCCGAAAGTGGCAAGATCTCCCCCCGCAGGTTTACCGGCACTTGTGCAAAACATCAGAGAAAACTGACAGTTGAAATCAAAAAAGCTCGCCAGATGGCTCTGATCTCGTTTACTGAGAAATAACTTGATAAGAAATAGCTGACATTGTTTATTCTGGGAGTTGTTTCAACAATAATTTCAATGTTCTTTCCCTTTGCGGGAGTGCTCTTTATATTAGCAATAAGTGGTAAATATCAGCGCAAGTTCAAAGGATTTATATTCTTTACTTCTTTTGCAGTGAGTGCGATTGTTTTTAAGGCATCAGGGTTGATCGATTCCATTACTCTGTTTGACCTTATCCTGGGAATCGGGGCGCCTTCAATATTTTACCTATTCTGGTTAGAAAAGAGTGGAGATCAAATGAAATCTCTACTCAATTGTATTTTGCTGGTAATTGTATATGCACTGTTGAGGACCCTTTTTTTCCATGATGCATTTATTGTTCTGATCAATCAGGCTATGGAGCAGAACAGACAGATATTGTCCGAAACACTACACGATAGTAGTAAAGATACAGAACTATTCCTGGAATCTCTGGAAAAAGTTAAAAGCTTCATTCTTTCCTACTTTACAGGGATTTGGAGTTTGATGCTGGTTATGGCTTATTATGCAGGTTCACTGATTCATGCCAGAAGATCGAAAAGGGATTTGAAACATCGTCTATTCAGATTACCCTATTTTATCGTCTATTTTCTGATATTCATGTTGGTGCTTTTCTTCTTCCCGATTACACGGCAGATCAGTATTAACCTATTCTTTATTATCGCCCCGTTTTTTTTAATTCAGGGTTTTGCCATAATCGATTTTTTCTGGGGAAAAACCTTTACAAAAAGAAGGATATTTCTCTATTTAATGCTCATTGCTCTGATATTGAATCCATATTTGTTAATTTTAGTTCTTATAGCAGGTTTGTTTGATTTATGGTTTAATTTTAGGAAAATCAATATTGTGGAGGAAACAGATGAAGATCATCTTGATTAAAGATATTATAAAATTAGGTGAAGCTGGGAGTGTTGTAAAAGTAGTAGACGGATATGCCAGGAATTATCTTATTCCTGAGAAAATAGCTATTTTGGCAAGCAAAGGAAATCTTAAAAAAATCGAAGATATCAAGAAGCAGGCCGAAATTGAAAAGTTGGAAATTGAAAGCAAATATAAAGCACTGGTTTTAAAATTGGCAGATGTCGAGTTGCAGTTTATCAGGAAATCTGATGAGAATGGTCATCTCTTTGGTTCGGTTTCGGAAGGGGATATTGTTAACGCCTTGGAAGAAAAAGAAATAGAGATCCATAAATCTCATATAGCTCTGGAAAAACATCTCAAAGAAATAGGTTCTTTCGAGGTTCCTATTAATTTTACTACCAAGATCACTGCATCTTTAAAAGTAAAAATAGATTCGGAATAAATAAGGAGGTTTTCAGATCATGACATTAAAAGTTATTGTTAACATAATCGGTTGGATAATTCTGCTGGTATGTTTCGGAGCATTGGGTTTCAGTACCGATAATCCCGCTATCGGAGTTCCGATTTACACCGTATTCTTTGCATTGGTGTTTGGATTGGTTTTTCTATATGTGCGTAAACACAAACGTCACGAGAAGACTAATCAGACAACGATCAATCTTATTCATAAGATCTTTGGCTTAATATTGCTGTTGCTGGCAGTTTTCAGTCCTGTTATTGCCCTGCGTAAGATTGAACTTCCTTTTATCTATAATCTGATAATGTTTTTCAGTACAGCTGTTATCATCGGTCTGGGAACACTTGCTGTTACGATGCTGAACAATACTAGATCCAACAGTTTTTTAAGCAGACTTGCAGGGTTTTTACTACTTATCATACTGGCAGCTATACCAGCACTAATAGCAACTCAGTTCCTGATAACCTATTTTCCAAGTGCTTATAATGCTTTAGGTACAGCTTACTGGGCAATTGTATCGGTCGCTGTTTTTTCATGGTGGGGTTTTTCCTTATTCTTTAATAAAGCAGACTGATGGGACTATTTCCGACGGGCAACAAACTGAAGAATATTGTCTATCAGATTGCCGGTAAGGAAAACTCGGATATTGTCACTATTGCGCTGGGATGGAAAGAAATTGTCGGTTCTCTACTGGCAGAACGAGCCAATATTAGAAAACTCGAAAAAAGGAATTTATTCATCGCTGTAAATAATAATGTCTGGATGCAGGAACTGATACTGCGTAAATATCAGATCATTTCAGAAATAAAATTCAGACTGCACATTGAGTTAAGAGACATTATCTTTTTTTTAAATAATGAACATTGAGAAATTATGATAAAAATTGCTCCCTCTTTATTAGCTTCTGATTTTCTTAATTTGGAAAATGAAATCAGAAAAGTACAGCAGGCAGGTGCAGATATGTTACACCTGGATGTTATGGATGGACATTTCGTACCAAACCTCAGTTTCGGATATCCTATTATCGAAAAGGTTAAAAAGACTGCCGGTATCCCGGTTGAAGTCCATTTAATGGTCACTAATCCTGAAAATTATCTATTAAAA
>JAUVIJ010000020.1 GCA_030592835.1 Candidatus Cloacimonadota bacterium
ATAAAGCCTGAAGATCACTTAATCCTGACGGGATATTTTCCTGACCCAGTTCAGAGATAGTTTCGGGGATATCCATACCACCTTCTGCTGCAAGGTTGATCTCATCACTGGAGATCGACCCTGGTATGTTAAAGTCACCTATATCTCCCAAATTCTGTAAATTCTCAAGATCACCGGCAGGTTCCTTGAAACTTTCTATCGCTGTTAGTTCCTCCTGCAGAGAATCAGTAATCTTGGGATAGAGAGGAGCAGACAGCTCGGTTTTTGCTAGTCGCAGTATCTTGATATTACCGTCGATTGAAACAAGTTCGGCAATTTTGATGTTGTTGGCATCCTGAAATATACCGAACGCGAATTTATTTCTTTTAGTTTTCATAATCTCTTCACTCTTTATTTTTAGGAATAGGTTAACAACTGAGTTATTCTTTTTTTATTATTGGCGAAATTCATAGCTGAAGTTTTCGTAATAACATTTTTTTTATATAAATTAAATAAATCCTGTTCCATCGTTACCATACCAAATTTTTTGCTTTCATTGATCATCTGGTAGATCTCATTGATATTGCCATTCCTGATAGCAGCTTGAACAGAGCTGTTCACAGAGAGTATTTCCTTGGCCAAAGTAAGTTTTCCCAGTCTGTTAGGTATTAATTTCTGAGAAATTATTACACACAAAGTATCTGCCAGACGATTTCGTACTCTTTCCTGTTCAACCGGTGGGAATTCAGCAATAATTCTGTGTATACTGTCTATTGCCGAACTTGTATGAAGTGTTGTAAAACATTTATGCCCACTGTCGGTTGCTTCCAGCACCGTTGCTATAGTTGCAGGATCCCTCATCTCCCCAACAACAATAATATCCGGATCTTGTCTCAGTGCTTGAATTGTCCCTTCCCGAAAAGATAAAACATCCTGACCTAACTCCCGATGTCTGATGATACATTTATCCGAGTCATGTACATATTCGATGGGATTACCCACAATAACTATGTGGGCTTCATTAGTATGATTGTTCATGTCTACAATAGAATCCAGTGTGCAGCTTTTTCCTGAACCTGTAATTCCAGTAATTAAGATCAATCCTGCTTTTTCAAATTGTAAACTAAATCTTTTTATGACCGGTTCGGGAAAACCAAGCGTCTCCATTTTAAAGAGATCCTGATTTATCCTTCTAAAATTAGCACAGAGCACATTACTTTCGTAATAAATGTCGCCACGGAAACGATTTTTTCTTTCTCCATCTTCCAGTTCGACACCCAGGGAAAAATCAACATTCTTATTTTTAAATAAAGTCACTTTCTGATCGTCGGAAAGAATGCTGAGAAGAATAGCAGAAACCTCATCATCCTGATAATGTGGAAGGTCCTCAACCGGGGATTTTTTACCATATAACCTGAACCAGATCATCCGTTTTGACCCCGGTCCTCCGAAATCCAGATCCGATGCATCCAGTTCACGCATATATTTCAGCATCTTCCTGAGGTGTTCAAAGGCGATCTTCCTCCAGGACGAATTAAAGGTGATCATCTTGTTGATGTTCTGAAAACGATTTGTCCCGGTGAGATATTCCGGTAAAGTTACCTGCATTTCTGGAGTAAAGGGAAGACTCATTTTACCTCGTTCTTGAAATCAAAAAAATCTTAATATACTTTAATTACCTTTCATTAAACAACTTTTAAAAAATGTCAAGCTTAATTTTTTATGTAACCCGCTATTACATAAGAAGTTATATATTTCAGAGCCTCCACAGGCTCTTTTTTAACTTCCTATCCTCTTAAATCATTAAATTTTAACAGCAACTTTTGTCTTTCAGTATTCTGATAAATATTCAAGTTAGTAGATTTTTTTCTTTTCCTTATTTCTCACCGGTTATAAGTTTTAACATGACAATTCGCTGAACAGATTTTCGCCACTTGAAGAAAAGAGAATTTACCAGATTTATCATGAACCGTTTCAGTAATTTCTCGCCCTTAAAAGCGAAAAAATCGAGAAGCTTTTTACGGTCAAAATATTTCAATTGTGCTGCCGTTTCAGCCCGTAAAGTAGCAAAGGATGAACCGGAAAGGAGAAAACCTTCTTCTCCGTAAGTATCCCATTTCTGCATATAATCAACAGTTGTATTATTTAACCAGATCGAAACCTCACCACTATCCAGAATGACAATAGTACCTTCTTCTTCATCCTGTAAAGAAAGTGTTTCACCAACATCAAACTTCTTTATTCTCCCTAAGGACATAAAGTCCATTTTATCTTCGGGTGTAAAACCCTGCAGTATTATAGGTTCACGTTTATGAATAGCTTCTGATGCCGGTTCAAAGGCTTTTTGCAGAGGTCCGTAAAGATCACGGGAATACTGTAAACCATTTTTGACTGCTTCGAATAGTTCCTCGGAGTTAATCGGTTTGGAGAGATACTGATATGCACCCGCATGAACAGCCTTGACTGCTCCTTCGATACTGGAATATCCTGTCAAAATAATTATCACTGCCAGAGGCTGCTTTTTTTTGATTTCTTTCATTAACTCCAGACCACCCATTCGGGGCATCGCCATATCGATTAGAAAGATATCGTAAACATCACTATCCAGTTTTTCCAGAGCGTCCTGTCCATCGATTGCCAGCGATACTTTATATCCTTCTTCCTCGAGTAATTCTTTGCAGATTTCTCTGATGCTCTGTTCGTCATCAATAACAAAAATATGTTCTTTCATAATTGTATCCTTACAGTTTTTTGCGTTCTTCCTTGACCAACTCTAATTTTTTCAGACTTTGGAATTTCATTAATACATCATTAATGCTATTAAGAGCTTCCGCCATCTGTATTCCTGATTTTACTAATTTTTCATCATTATATTCTTCGGCTGCTTTTTTAATTCTTCTTATCGAGAGTGAAATTATAGTCAGGGAATTATTAATATCGTGATCTATTCCAGCAATCTTTGCGGCTTCATGAAGCACTTCCTGGTATTTATCAAGATTATCTTGATTATCCGTTAATTGCTGCTGCTTTCTTAAGAGGTTCTGCTCGTGGGCTTCTAACTCATCTTTATAAGCATTCATCTTCAATGACAGTTTTTTCAGAGTCATTCCAAAATAGCTTGAAATAAAAGAGACACCTGCAAATAAGGCTGTATAGGATATCAGGAATACAGTTTGGGTGGAGATATCAGAATAATAGGGTCTACCATTAACAGGTACCAGCCAGCCAAAATTGTAAAGTAGGATTAATAATAGCATACACAAACTACCGATCATAGCGGCAATAAAACCACCTGCGTTTTCAATGGAAATACTTGCAGTAATTACAGCAATAAGATAGATCCAGATGAAATGACTGTCCATACCTCCGGTCAGATGCACGACCAGAGTGGCAAAAATAATATCAAGAGTGATCTGAACAGCCCTGATAATATAATTAGGATAAATTACCTGTAGATGATATAAAATATTTAATATACTGATCCCAAAAAAGGTGACAATGAATATTATTACAGGGTAGGATTGATAGCTTTGATTAACTCTCAGAATTCCAATGGCAAAAAGCACGAGGACCATGAACCAGCGGATTTTAGACCACCATGAATACATGTTTTTTACAGGATCTGTTAAAACATCCATAATCTTCCTTTAATAAATTTCTAGAAATACATATTAAGTAAATACTGCCTTAAAACAATTCTGTTTTTAGGATCTTCACGATTGGCTGCAGATGGTGAACTTGGTGAAATCGCATCGTAAAAAAATTCCATTGTCACCTCTAAAAATCTGATATTAACCAGATCTCCGGAAGCTATAAAACCGTTGGTAAAGGGCAGTTCATTATTATCAGCATCAAAATAGGATATATGCAGGCTGTCAGAAAGATAGAAGGTCCCCATGACCCGGTTTCCATCGATATATGCTTCTAAGGGAAAACCCATGTTCATGGAATCCTGCTGGACGATCTCGTAGGTTCTCAGTGTACTTGTAAAGGTGGAATCATTAGTTTGAAAACGGAACCTGCTGACTCCGGTAGAATCCAGAATTACACCTGCTACTCCCGCACCAGCCAAAGATATATAATCTCCTACTACTCTGGCGAGTATTTCAGAGGTCTCCGTAAGCAGGATCTGTTGATGAATATCAAAAGCCAGTGCCTGAACATTGAAAAGAGCATTTAACATTGTCAACAAAAGAAGACCGCCAATTATAGCAGCTCCAACAATATCGATCATTGCATTCATTAACTCTCCTGGTTATTCGATAGAGGCATAAATATAACTTATAGGATGAGCACTGGTTCCGATCCTGATCGTATCATTTCCGAAAGGACATGCTATTCTGATGTCTACTCTCTGATAATCCTGGGTGCCATCACTTACGTTTACACCGAATTGATTGCACCAGTGCGGGCTGGATGATACAATATAATCGATCCCATTCACAGTAATGACCGAGTCGTTAAAAGTAAAGTTATTATAAATTTCTGAAAAGGTCATAGAAGCGCTGATATTCATGGCTTCAACTTCCTGTAGAAAAGCATCGGCAATTTTGTAACCCTGCATTGAGATCATAGCATCATAAGTATAATATGCCAGCGTAAATAAATTTGAATTTGTGGTTACTATTATCGTTGAAAATAATACAACAGATAAGAGAACAAGAATAAGTTGACCGGTACCCATTTTTTAATCCTCAGAAGAGGCATAAGCCGCTTCAGAAACTGTTGTAAGACCATTTCTGATCCTGTCTAATCCAGATTCCTGCATGGAAAGCATTCCCTGATCCTCTCCAATTTTTCTGATCAATTGCTCATCTATTTCATCACCGGATTCTACAATGGCTTTCCTGATTTCCTTAGTGAAATAAAGGGCTTCACATATTGTTATTCTGCCTTTGTATCCTCTCGTACATTTTTTGCAGCCATCGATATTAGCTTCACATATTTTTCCTGACTCCAATTCATCCATTGTCAAACCCATATCGAGGGCTGCGGTATATTTATCCTTAGAGATTGGAATCCTACAGTTAGTACATAATTTACGAACAAGTCTTTGAGCTACTATGATATTGATTGCATAAGCCAGAAGGAAAGGTTCGATTCCTATTTTGAATAATCGCGAGATCGCACTGGGAGCATCATTAGTGTGAAGCGTAGAAAGAGTAAGATGGCCTGTATTTGCCAGTTTTACAGCAACATCAGCCGTGACTCTATCTCTGATCTCTCCCACCATTACCACATCAGGATCATGTCTTAAAATAGTACGAATCGCTTCGTCAAAAGGTAATCTATGGCCAATCTTGATCTGACGTGCCCCTTTAATAAGGTACTCTACCGGATCCTCACAGGTCAATATATTCAGAGTCGGATCGAGAATATGGTGTAATGCCGCCATCAGAGTAGTTGATTTACCACTACCGGTAGGGCCCGTAAGAAGGACAATTCCTCTGGACTTACTGATAGCTTTACTGAAATCAGCTTCGGCTTGCTGCTGAAATCCAAGCTTTCTAAGATCGGTAATAACATTTCTGTCGTCAATGATCCTGATCACAATACTCTCGAACCGGCGTTCATATTCAGATGAGATTATCGGGATAATAGAAACCCTGAATCTGATCAAATAGTTATCGATAACACGTTGGGCAAATCCATCCTGGGCAGTATCTCTTTCAAATCTATCTACACCCATACTCCTGTCTTTGACAACAGCAGCAATTGCTTCCGGAGATGTTCTTTCCTGACGATGCCAGAGGTTTAATTTACCATCGATCCTGAAATAAAAATCCACATTCGAACGTTCGTGGGGTATTATATGAATATCGCTGGCTCTTTTTCGCACTGCTTCAATCAGGGATCCCTCAAAAAGATTGACGAGAAGGCTTTTATTGATCTCATCATCGAGTGCATATTCATCGATTTTGGCTTTGTCTTCACCTTCTTGGACTTCCTCGATCTGCTGAATGGATTCTTCAAGAAGATCTAAGAATTCGTTCTTCTGGGGAGAAACAACTTCGATAAGATCTGTTAAAGTTTTAAATTTACAGTAAACGATCTCATATTTTTTGAAATCAGAATAAACCGGTATTCTCTCGATGATCTTTTCTGTGGGGTTAGCGGCAAGGACAATGAGTGTATTTCTTCTTCCAGTCTGTAACTGATAAGGTACTATCTTTTTATAGAGAAGTTCTTTCTTGAAATCATCCGGGAATTTACTTAAGATCTCTCTTGTATGTTTGATCTGATTTTTTGTGAGTTCGGGAACGTTGATCTCTATATTGCGAAAAGCATACATATCAGCCAGCATGCCGAAAATAGCGTGATGATCCACCTTGAAATCAGAAACCAGGATCTCACCCAGCATCCTGGGATTGGTGCTGTTTTCTTCGTGCTGTATCATTAAAGATTTTTCGAGAGTGAGATCGTCGATAATACCTCGACTCAATAAAACCTGGCCAAATCTTGATTTCTTTACCACCGGGTCCTCTTAAACTAAAATCCGGTTATACCTGGTGCAGGAGGTGAAACCATTGCTATTTCAGAAGAAACTATGGTCAACATTGTAATGACTATACCAATGAACAAACCAATAAAAACCTGGATAGATTCGATTAGATTTCCCATTTTATAGGTAGTTTCCTTTTCATAGAAAGTTGCGATCTGATGAGCAGCCTGAAGAACGTTACCCGATTCGGTTCCCGTACGTAAACGATTGAGGGTCGTCCTGTTAAAGACTTTCGCCTGTTGCAAAGCAGGTACCAGGGGCATTCCTTCTTTCAACATCAAGGGGATCGTTATAGTTTTAACACCTCTCTCTATATAGGCATTACGGCAGGCTTCTGCCGAGGCTTGAATCGTCTCGATATTATTTTCAGCTCCTGAATAAATAGCGGAAAAAACCCGGAAGAATATTTCAATACTGGATTTATGCAGTAGTTCTCCCATGATCGGTAATCCCATCAGGAATTTGTCCCTCCAGATCCTTCCCTTGTGAGTTCTCCACCAGAAAGCAATTATGATGAAAGGGATCAGGAAACATAAGAATATAATAAACCAGCTATCTGCAAGAAAATCGCTTAATCTCAAGGTTCCAGCTGTCAGTGGCGGTACGGGTATATCAAATTTGAGGAATAACCTCGCTGTTGCTGGAAATATATCGACGACATAATAAAGTACTGCCGCCATCATTAAAAGTACTGTAAACGCCGGTACGATCAGAGCCTGACGTAATTTTTTCCGGTACTCCATATCCCGTTCCATGAATTTGGCAGTAGCTTCATATACCATTGCCATATTACCGCTCCTGGTCGCCAGACCCAGCATGTAAGCTGGAAAACGACCAAAAACATCGGCATACCTGTTGAAAACTTCCGTTCCCTCCTTACCCTTTTTCAGATCTCCTTCAATACTTTTCAGAGTTTCTCTCAAAGTGGGATTAGCCTCGTCATCAGCCAGCATTCTCAGGATCTTATCAAAACTCATTTTCTCACGAAGCAGAAAAGTTGCCAGATTAACGAACATGAGTACGCTGGAAAAAGGAGGTTTTAAGCGAATATCAAGAAGTACCGGCTCTATTTTGGCATTTTTATAACCGATGTTTTCCAGAGCGACAGCCAGTTCATGCTTGGTATAAGCTTGTTGCTTACCTTTTAATACTCCTTTACCAGGAACTTTTACCCTGTAAATAAAGGTCTTCTTGGGAAGAATATTGTTCAGTCTGAGTTGATATTTTAAGGTGATTCCATTGACTAACTTCTTAGCAGTACCGAAATTATGTGCAAGAACAACACCCTGGACGATCTTACCATTTTTGCTGACTGCACTGTACCTGTATTCTTTTAACATAAGCGTAGGCCCTTATTTTTTATTGAATTTAGCATAAAATAAAATTTTGCCAGTGTATAGTCAAGCAATTATTAAAATTAATGGATAACTCTCACGAGTTATCACATGACAATAATTATCAGAAGATACATGAATATTCTACTAATTAAACAAATACATAGGAGGCAGTTGCCTCCTATGTATTAATTATTAAATCATGATTTTAAAAAAAAGGACTTTTAAATAAGCATAAATCCTATTTAAGTTGAAGTAGCACTTAAATCAATTGTCCAAGAACAGTCAGTCCAAAGCAAGGTCAATTCAGGATCAGCTCCTTCTACACCGGCTGCTAAAATTTTTAAATCCGCGGTAGTTAATGTAGCATCGTATTGTCCATTTCCAGTTGCAAAATCATTAGTTACATTTTCTGTGAAGCCTATCCATTCAACTAAATCAGTTAGATCTCCAGCTACAACGGTACTACTACCTTTACCGCCATGGGTGGGGGGTGTTTTATACCAGGCTACGGCCTGAGTTGCGAACATGTTCAGATCCGAGATACAGGCATTCCTGTTAGAATTGAAAGACTGTTGGTTGAACATTGTAATACCAACTGCTACAGCGATACCTACGATAATTACACTAAGAACAATAAGTAAGATTTGTTGAGTTCCCATATTTCCTCCTTTGATTTATAGGTTTATTTTTTTAACAACATTTCCATTCATGCAAAAGTTATGCCATTACCTAAATTAAAAAATTGTTAGATATCCGTATCTATATATTTCATAATAAAATACGTTATATATTGTATTTATAATCCAAATGTGAGGACTGCATATTTACAATAAATAGATGGATGAAATGTCAATAATTAATGACACAAACAATGAGCATGTAATAAAAAGCCGACATATGTTCTATATGTTTTATTCTACAATCTAACTTCCGAATACGCCTTTGGTGTATTCCGATGTTTTTCATTTTACAATCTGGTTTCCAAGTTTTCAGTCTGTGTGAAAATGATTGAATCCATACTTACTTATCACACTGAGCGAAGTCGAAGTGCCTTTATAATGCAATCTCTATCCTTCGACTCCGCTTCTGCCTTCTCCGGCAACTGCCGGATTCAGCAAGACAGGCAGGATGACAGCTTTGTTACATTTTCAAACAATCTGAGGGGTTTGGGAACGAGTGTTCTATTATACAACTATGGATCTATCGAAACAACCAAGAAAGAAAAAGCATAACATTCCATTATATGTTGTATGCAAGGGGAATGAAAAAAAAGAGATAACTGTCATAAAAATTAATGGGTAAAAAAATAACGATAAATGGATTTTATTATACTTTGACCTTAAGAAAGTACTGGATAAATGGAAAATTAAATATATCATAATCACAAAACCAAATATTCCATTCTCAGCAAATATTTGAAGGTATTCATTATGTGTATGTACAGGAGTAAGTTTATAATTTATATTCACTTTTTTATTACCGAACTCATGAAATAGTTCTGTTTGTTTAACTCTGAAAGCAGGCAAATCTAATTCTTTATGGATTCTTTTTGCTTCTGTTCTGAAACTTCCGGTTCCAAATCCTGTTATGGGTTTTTCTCCTATCATTTTAAGAGCTATCTTCCAAAATGTAAGGCGTCCACTGAAGCCAAGATTGTTTATCTCAACAGACTGAGCTATATGAAAATTTGATGTTGTTAAAATGAATATTATAGTTACTACCAGTAATCCCAGTAGCAATTTGTAAACAATGGCTTTCTTTCTCCTTACAAGATTTCTATATCTAGATAGTATAAAAATACTTACAATGAATAAACCCAACCAACTTGCCCTCGTCTGAGATATCAGTATCGTGTAGAACATGATCCAACTGCTGATAAGAAAGAAATTTCTATATTTCTTTCTGGAAGTAAAAAAACTAAGGAAAACTGAGATTAGAAAAATAAATGAAACAAAATGAGAAAATTTGTTCACATTACCAATTGTTCCAAGAATTCTCATTCTTCCTGGAAAATGAAAAAGATCTATAATATTATAGTACAATCCGATATATTGTGTAATTGCAATCAGGGATTGTATAACACCTACAACGATTAAAAAAAACAAAAACCTGTTCACTTCTTTTCCGTCTAAGCTAAAGGCATAGAGGTAAATTATATAGAAAAATGTAAAACCAAATATTACCCGAGAAGCATCAAGTTCAAATTTTGCTAAAGCAGAACCAATTAAGAAAATAACATATAATATAAGAAGAGTAAAATTAATCCGTGAGAAAGGAAATTTTATTTTTGTTTTAAACTTTAACAAGTAACAGGAGAAAATAAAAAGACTGATGGCAGCTAAATAATATTCCTTGAATGAATCATAAACAACTTCTATATAATATTCTTTTCCTGTAAATGCCGAAGGAATAACTATGAAAGGGAGTATTAAGTAAAATATCCAGAGTTTGTTATAAGCTTTTTTAAAAATCTCCGATATGATCATGTTTTCATTTACGAAAGGTTGATGGATCTATCTCATATTTCTTAAACTTCTCATACAGATTCTGTCTTTTTATCTCCGAAATTCTGGCGGCTTTGCTGACATCTCCTTTTACCATTTTCAGTAATTCGATGATATAATTCTTCTCAAAATTATCTTTCAGTTGAGGAAAAGGTGTATTCAAATTCGGGATCAACTGATCCCGATCGTGTTCACCGGTAAAATTATATATGGTCCCCGGCAAGTCCTGAGGGATGATCTTGTTATGTTCAGTCATGGCGACAGCATGTTCGATAGTGTTCTTCAGTTCACGGACATTTCCTTTCCATTCCCGTGTGATCAGGATCGATATCACCGGTTCGGATATTTTTAATCCTGGTTTTTTATATTTTTCGGCAAATTCATTCACGAAAGCATTAGCCAGCAGCTTGATATCCTCCTGTCGTTCCCGCAGTGGTGGAATATGAATATGAATAACATTAAGTCGATAATAGAGATCTTCCCTGAAATTACCATTACTGACTTCTTCTTCTATATTCTTGTTGGTGGCAGCAATTATCCTGACATCTACCTCTATATCCCGATCGTCCCCAACCTTGCGGATAACTCCCTTTTCCAGGGCACGGAGGAGTTTTACCTGAAAAGCAAGCGAAGTTTCGGTGATTTCATCGAGGAAAAGAGTTCCGCCATCGGCTTCCTGAAAATATCCCATTTTGTCTCTGATTGCACTGGTGAACGATCCTTTTTTATGTCCGAAAAGCATGCTTTCCAGAAGGTTTTCCGGTAAACTGCCGCAGTTGACAGTGACGAATTTCTGTTCCTTCCTTTTACTGTTTCTGTATATCAACTCGTCAAAGCGTTCTTTTCCTACTCCAGTATCACCTGTTATAAAAATTGTGGTCCCCAGTGGAGCCGCTTTTTTTACCTTTTCCATAACAAGTTGGATAGCATGACTATTACCGACGATATCGGTTCTCTCAAATCCGGTGGTCAGAATTTTTCTGAGCCGGTTGATCTCTTCCGATTGCCACCTGACCTTCAGGATTTTCTGGATCATCAACTTGATAAGTTCCAGATCCTCTACCGGTTTTTCAATGAAATCATCGGCTCCCAGTTTCATAGCTTCGACAGCCATTTCTATCGAGGCTTTACCGCTGATAACAATAACAGCAACCTGGGGCCATTGAGCCTTTATTTTTTTCAATAGTTGCAGACCATCCAGATCGGGCATGACCAGATCCGTCATAGCTATCTGATATTCTTTTTGCTTTAATTTCTCTAAAGCTTCCGCAGTTGAAGCTGCTGTATCGATCTCGTATTCGTCTTCTAATTGTCTGCGGAAGATGATCCTGGTATCCAGTTCATCATCCACGATCAGTATTTTTGCAGGATGAGTAAGAAAATAGGATCTGGAATCGTTATGTTCCATATGATTTTCCTGTTTATTCCGTTGCCGGCAGTATCATAATAAAGGTACTGCCCTTTTTGATTTCGGTTTTAATTTCGATTTTTCCCTTCAAATTTTCAATAATATTCTTACTGATTGCCAGACCAAGTCCGAATCCACTGCCGGAATTTGTTTTTTTTGTAGTGAAATAAGGTTCAAAGATCTGATTCAGAAAACGATGATCTATACCTTCTCCTGAATCAGTGATCTCGATAGCAACATTATCCTCCTGATGATAGGTTCTGATGATCAGGTTCTTTTTTTCCGATTTTTCCAGGGTTTCCAGGGCATTATTGATGATATTGACGAAACAAAGACTGATATCTCCATAAACAGCATTTATCTTAGGCAGATCTTTTCCCAGGTCAATGTCAAGATTTACCTGATGTTTGAAGAAAAGATTATGCTTCAGTAATTCGATTTCCTGTGTGATCAACTCGTTGATATCCAGTGGTTGACTCATGGAAGTTTTGTCTTTCTGGACTTTACTGAGTATTTCTTTAACCATATGAGCCAAATTTTTTCCTGCGTCCAGTATTTTATTGATATCATTATTATCAGGAAAATCCCTTTTTAATAACTGTGTAAATCCCAGGAGTGAATTGAGGGGTGAATTAAGATTATGGACAATACCTTCGACCCTGCGGCCAATCTCTGCCAGTCTGTTGCTTTTGATCAGTTCAAGTTCGAGAGCTTCCTGAGCTTTTTTGGCATTAATTTCCGCTGTAATATCGGAAATAAAACCCAGGAGTTTTTTATTGTTTTCTCCGGATACTTTATGTAAGTTCAAGAATAGGAATTTCTTCATATTTCCGATAGATATCTCGTAATTGCTTATGGTCAGATTACCATTTAAAGCCTTATTCTTTTCCTGTTTTTTGAGTTCAATGAAATCATCAAGGCTTTTCCCAATAACATCCTCCATTTTACTGATAAAGAATATTTTCAAAAAACTGGGGTTGCAAAGAGTTATCTTAAAATCGGGGTCAAGCCAGAATATACCCGACTCCAGATTATTGGTGATCACTTTATATTCTTTTAAATTCTGGCTGTAATCGTTCACAGAATTATTCATGATATTAAACGTGTCGACCATGTCTCCCAACACACCTTTATATTTCTTCTCCAGGGGAGCCATGATCTCCGGATTTACACTGATCTCATACATTTTATCACTGATATTTCGGACCGGGTGAAGGATTGTAGATCTGAACCAGGCACCGAATAAGGTAATTATAATTGTTGCTATAGCCATTAAAATGAGGACAAGCAGAAAAAAACTCTGCTGAGTAAAACTGTTTACATAGCGAGGGTAAAAATAGGTATAGATAACTTGAGGATCATCATTAAGATCATACAGTACAGATAATCCGACTGCAATGTCGGTTCCATACCTGAAGATCTGATTATTTTTCTTATCGTCGATCATCAGATCGAGATTGAGATCGATTTTATTCATGACATTAACAATTGATTTTGATAATTTTTCCACAACCGGTTGTATCGGATAGGGCAGAAGATAAGATGATCCTCCTACATCAGTGGTGACAATGTTCTTATCATAACTCTGTAAATTGATGATGATGCCTTTCCTGACATAATTCCGAATAATCGTGGAATAGCTTATACTGTATATCTTAAAGCCATAATTCACCAGGAAAGAACCGGACGATCTATCTGCCGGTAAATTTCTGATATCAGGGATATACTTGTTTACCAGATCCCAATCTTCCCCGATGATCTGCACATTATTTTCATCAAAAATAGCGATATAATTATTTTTTGTTTCATTAGTGAGTTCATTTTGTAGGTTGGTCAAGTATATGATATCATTCACTTCCATTGCATCGATGAATTCTTTTTCCACGATAATATCCTGGATAAGATTCTGAGAATCGGCAAAGTGATTACGCAAATTGAAGGAGAATTCGGTTAATGATTTGTTGATTCCGGTATTTTCATATTGTTTGATCCCCAATTTGATCAATTGCCATTCCACCAGCATTAAGATCATCACCAGGATGAAGGTAATGATGAAAAACAGGGCAAAAACCCTTTGTTCCAAACTCTGTTTGAGTCTGTTCATAGATTTATCCTTCGAGTATTTCAGTTTAGACAAAAAGCTCTTTAACAGGTTCCATACCTGTTGCGGATCCCTGTTCAATCGCTTTTAGGATTGCTCCTCCTCCTGTAAAGAAATAATATCCCGGATCGCCCTTAGCTCTGGAAAAAATATCCGGCAACAGTAACTTGAAATCCTGTAATGTATCCCCACCACCAAATAATTTCAGACATTCGCTATTTTGATCGATTAAACTGTAAAGAGCTCCGGATCCGTCACTAAAATTTGGTGTGTATCCCATGACAGCATTGACGAAAATGGTCTTAGTGTTCAGGAAGATTTTTTTTATCTCTGGTAATTGAAATGATGTAGGATCAATATCAAGAATGAAATTAATACCTTTTTTCTCTTTAAGATCATCGATCCTGATCGTTCTGAATTTTCCTTCGGATCTTTCTTCCAGGAGATCGGATTCGATCAAGTACGGAAGTTCCAGTATCTTTCCCGGGTATTTTTCAGCTTTGTTTACAAAAACAGTGGCTGTCTGGATATCTTCCTCTGTAACCCCTTTGATCCTG
>JAUVIJ010000167.1 GCA_030592835.1 Candidatus Cloacimonadota bacterium
CATTCACCAGTTTTCTGACCATCTGCCCCTTGATATTATAAACACTAAGATCAACTTTTGTCATTGATTTTATACTATATTCAACATTTATATCAGGATTAAAAGGATTAGGATAAAGGGCATGTATTTTTACAGGGTTTTCCGGCGCATTATTATCGATATTCTCTGTTCTATAAGGACTGCCCCCGTAATTGGTTTCGGTGTATGTTAACTGGGCAACACCCGGAGAAGATGTAGTCCGCAACTGTAGATAATAAAAATCATTCGGGTTCCCGATCTCAATGTCTTCCGAGAAAATCTGCCATTCATCCCACTCGATGAGTCCTACATTATCAAACCAGGAATAAGCTATGTCCGAGTTCGGACAATCACTGTTCAACCTGATATCAAAATAATAGGCATTATCCGGAATATCGAGTTCTTTATGATAATAAGTCCAGTCCGTATCTCCATCGATCCAGGTTCCGACATCCTCGGTGCCGAGATTATTACTGGTATACCTGGAATAAAAATACCGAGCTTCTATGGTAACGTTTTCACCATTCTGAGTCTTAATATAGCCGTGAAGGGAATATATATCCCCGTATTTTCTAATCCTCTTTTCCAGATTGGTGATAATATTATCACCGGAATAGTAGTAACGTCTATGACATAACGATCTTTCTCCTTCATAGGATTCGGTATCATCATACCATTCATGCGAACTGTTGACATTCCATAAAGTTGAGCCTTCATCCTCGAAGTTGCCATACCAGATAGTTTCTCTACCCAATCTGTATTCCCAGTTTGCCAGAGGTTGGATTGAATTTATCTGTGAAATATTACCGAATCTTTCCAATTCAACTGGAACGGAGACCGAATAATTTCCCACTGGTTCGATCCCGGCGAATACATTAAAAGTCTCTGAAATCACCGGCATTGCCAGGGTATCCATGATAACTTCAGCCCGGATATTTTCTCTGTCGACGTACACATAAGTATTGAGTTCTTTGGATCTTCGGGATACATAATCCAGTATGTGCAAACCCAGTTCACCTTCCGCTTCCTGAGGAATCCAATCATCGATGAAGATGGGAGTTACAGTAAATTCGTAAAAACCAGTGTCATCGAATTTGGTGTTCAGTATGAAAGTAGGCATGGTCTCGGCATAATTCAGGTCAAAGATGAAATTACCAAGAGAATGTGCGATCAATTTACCGTTATACAATTCTAATCCCTGGATAATATGAGGATGATGAACAATAACCAGATCAGCACCGCTGTCTACGGCATAATGACGGATTTCAAGATCCCACATGTGAGGAATGTCTACCAGAGGTGAATATTCTTCATCAGGATAGATATCATCGGGTTCGAGGCTGTCATAATTACTGCCCGGATCCAATGAATATTCACTACCGGCATGCATCTCGACGATCACCAAGTCTGCTACATCCCTTACTTCATCTATCTGTTGAGAAATATAGTAGGGTGTCATATAAGCAAAACCAGGTTTATTAAATCCGGCATTGAGATAGGGTTGGTAATTATTATACTGACCGGTCCTGTCGCTGGAAGCCAGAAAGGCAAGATTTAAACCGGAAATTGAGTAAAACAGTGGTTGATAAGCTTCATAAGAATCTATTCCGGCACCCGAACACAATATCCCATTCTCACGGAGAACTTCCTGAGTTTCAAGTAGACCGGGATACATATAATCGAGAATATGATTGTTTGCCAGAGTAACAATATCGATGCCAGCATAGGTCAGGCCATCGACGTTATCTGGATTTCCTTTGAAGTAGATCGTTTTCGTCGGGTGATGAATATTGTAAGTCGTCAGAGGACATTCAAGATTTACAACGGTTATATCCGCAGCATTACCCAGAAGCTCCATTGTAGGTAGAAAGATTGCTTCGACTCCCTGGGTCTGGATTATACCACCGTTCTCTTCATATCCACGGGCTAACATGATATCCCCGGCAAAATTCATTGTTACCGGGAAGGTTGTCTGACCTGATTCAAGATCGATCTGGCAACTGGTATAACCGCGAATTCCTTTTTCATTAGTGATTTCCAGTAAAACCGTATATTCATGATCATCGGATGTTTCATAAATATGGATCGGACTTTGTTCACTACTGGTTTCTTCGTCTCCAAAGTGCCAGAGGTATGTATATTCATCCGGAAGTGGATTCAGAATTGTACAACAGAAACCAACCTCTACACTTCTTCCTCCGGAAGGATCGATAACTTCTGTACTGACAGCATAATTGATAACAGCTTCCGGAACTTCGGTAAATCTCTCGGAAATATCCCAAATATTATCAAAATAGACAACACCTGGATTTCCAATATCCTGATCGTTGATAAAAACAAGATTGGTGATTTCAGGTAAGTATTCATACCAGGCAAACCAATCATCAGCTATAGGTAAATGAAATAGATTCCACTGTTCATCAGGAAAATTTCCCTGGTAAACAGGGATCCATTCCTCGATATCGAGCATCTCGGTACCGCTGAAAGAATAAAAAAGTACATTTTCATTGTCCATTACTCCAAATCCATGAATTTCGGACTCATCCTCGGTAAAGGATGCAACCTGCCAGATATCATTTGAATCGATTTGAACAGGTTCAATTGCAACCATTTTCCAGGTATTGCCGTACAGTTTCAGGGAATAATCTGAATTCCAGTATGTATTATCCGAAGATAATATCCAGTCGAAGGGATCTTGATCTTCTTCGGGATAGGAATAAAGATCGACTTCACCATCTTCGAAATCCTCGATGATTACAACTGCCCTGTTTTCTCGTTCATCCGGATTGTATCCAACTGTTTCTGAAAAAAGATTAAATATAATAAACAGTATAAGTATGAAAAAAGGTAATATTCTTTTCATAATCACCTCGATCTATTTTAAATCAGCAATAAATATTCCAACAATAGAATCTTGAGAAATAGTAATTCAGTCAATAAGAAATTCAGAAACAATTTTGTAATTTATTCACACAGAAAAGATTTATAAACCTAAGGCTTATTGCTGTTATTCAAAAAAATATCTACTGCATTATTTGGGTTTACCTTCTGTTTACTATGGTTCTGCGATAGGCTGATTCCCAGGTTGTTTGCATAGCAATATCCACAATTATGAAGGCAGGTATTATAGGAGCCAATATCTATACTTTGCTGGCAAAGACATTGTTTACGTTGTCCTTTATCTTTACGATACGTTAGATTTTTTCCTGTAATCCTGGAGATCAATTCATCATCTATACATTTTCCCGGATAGATATTTAGTGACTGAAAATCTCCCTTCTCAGCACAGGTCTGAATCTTTAAATTAAATGATGAAGCAATTTGTTGAAATTTTGCCAGGAGGATCATCTGCTGTGAAAAATCAGGTTTACTTATCTTCTGCTGCTGGAGTTTTAATTTCTTATTTCGGTAAAAATCAATAAAACTGATAATGCAGGTTTTAGTATAAGTGTTAAGAAGATTTACACTTCTTTCGAAAGCTTTAAGGTGAAAATCAAGAGAATATTGGGGAGAGATAAGGATAGGGTCATATCTCCAGATGACTTTTTCAGGACCGATCATCTCGCTCAATCTTTTAAAATTGAGGATCCTGTCCTGATAGGAAAGAGGCAAAGGTTCTATATCAGTGCCATAAGAGTTAAGTGTGTAAAGGAAATAGTAGAAGTAATCCTGCAATAATTTTAATTTTTGCAGGATCTTGCCGGGATCCTTAGTCCAGAATACAATACAGTCCACATCATCTGGTAGTAAAGATATCTTCCTGATCTGTTTTGGATTGTAAGGATTCCTGGTTTTAAGATATCCTTTCCTGATCCTGTGAAAAAACCAGTCCGAATAAAATGCTGGTATATCAGTTCTACGGCTTGCACTGATGATCATCCCAACCTCTGGAAGAATCATTTGATAAAGGATAAAAACTTCAAGCTTTTTTTTCCAATCAGGGAAAGATTGAATTATTGACAGATTACCGGTAATCTTAAAGATAACCATCATGAGCAGTATATCAGGTTTTTTTCTAAGGAAATTCATAATTTCACCCAAAAAGGAATGGCTCCGGGCGGATTCATTATTTATGGTGTTAGGCATTATTATATCCGTTGCCACTTTAACGGTAGCAATCGCCATCTTTCAGGGGTATGAAAATGTGCTGAAAGAGACCATATTAGGTGTGAATGCTCATATTTACATATTCAAAAGCGGGGAAGAAAATTTAAAAGAACAAGATATTGTTAAATTAACTGATTTTCTCGGAGAACAACCTGAATGTAACAGTTTTTCCGAACTGGTGATCAGTCAAGCTATGATGTCGAGAGAGAAAAGGATCAAAGGTTGTGTGATCAGAGGTATTAACTGGCAACAGAATATACAACCGACGAATTACAGAAAACATGTTTTCAGTGGAAAATATCATCTGGAAAAGAACAACGAGATCGTTTTAGGTTATAGGCTTGCCAATATCCTCAATGCTGTAATAGGTGATTCGATCAAGATCTCGATCCCGTCAGTATCAGATATAACCCCACTTGGTTTTAAGCCCTAGGAAAATTATTTCCGGATTGTCGGATTGTATAAATC
>JAUVIJ010000083.1 GCA_030592835.1 Candidatus Cloacimonadota bacterium
CCGGAACCCTATCATCCACCACTTCAACTATATATTTCATCAAATCCTTTTTTTCATCAGGAGTGAGTGTAACAGCTTCACTGGTAGTTCCCAGGCCAACAACAAAATCGATGCCATTTTCAATTATGAAGTTAAGCAGTTTGCTTAAACTGTTATAATCAATCTCACCAGAAGAAAGAAATGGTGTTACAATTGCTACTCCTGTTCCGGATATTGTATTCATGTGCTTATATTAAGTTTATTACTCATCCACTCTTTTGTCTATCTTGCCGTATTCATTTGAAAGATCTTTCTCCAGTTTATATCGTTTAACATAATTTGAGATCGCTATAAAAATAATAAATACAGTAAATATGAAAATAATAATAGTCCAGAATACAGGATTATTCTCAAATATTGCTTCAGCGATGGCATTAATGGAATTTTTCATAAAATTTTTGAATTTTTCAATAATTTGACTGTTTAAGACACCTTCGGAAATACTGTTTAAAATATCCTGAATAGAAATTTTCAGAGAATAAAAACTGTTATTATGAATCATGATTTCTCCAATAATAAATTTTATTAAAAAACTCAATAAATCTCAACATGAACAACTCTGTAATTATTTTGGAAGTTCACTTAACGACCAATATTGTTTTATTGTTCTCATTACCTCTAAAAATTTCAAGTAATCTACCGGTTTGACCATATAACCGGCAACACCAAGTTTGAAGCTATTGATCTTATCCCGTTCATCTTTAGAGGTTGTTAATATGATCACAGGGATCTGTTTAAGATATTCATCCTTTTTAAGTGTTTTTAATAATTCAAATCCGCTCATTTTAGGCATGTTCAGATCCAGCATGATCAGTGATGGCTTTTCCTTGCTATCATCTCTCAGGAAGATAAGAGCTTCCTCACCATTACCTACCAGTTCCAGTTTACAGGGCATCTCGATGTCTTTGAATGCCCTTTTGATGGTCATGGCATCCACCAGGTCATCATCGACAACTAATACCGGTTTATCATACTTCATAATTAATACTGTTTAGCACCATATTTTTTTGTATACAACTTAGGTCTTTGGAAGAGTAAAATAGAAACTTGTTCCTTTACCAAGTGTAGATTCAAGCCAGATCTGTCCTCCATACATATTGATAATTTTTTTTATCAATGTTAATCCGATTCCCGTGCTTTCGAATTCATCCCTGGGATGAAGGGTTTGAAATATTTTAAAAATCTTGAGAAAATGTTTCTCATCGATTCCTGGCCCGTTATCAATAATTGAAAATTTCCAAAAATTCTTTTCTCCTTCACAGGACACGGATATTTCCCCCCGGGGTTTATCCATGAACTTGATAGCATTACTTAACAGATTCTGAAAAACCTGAGTTATCCGGTTACGCTCAAAAATTACAAGGGGTAATTTATTCTTGATGGTGATCTTTATGTTTGCGGGGGGAGCAATGGCATCAATAACCTCATTTAAGAGAGAATTGAGATCGATCTCGATCTTTTCTTCTTTTATTCTGCCAACACGGGAGTACTCGAGAATTCCATCGATCAGATCATGCATTCTTTTCACCCGGTTAATAAGAAGTCGCAACTGTTCCTTACCCTCCTGATTAAATACATCCTCATAATCTGTAGATATCCAGTTGGCTAAAGCACTGATAGCACGTAGGGGAGCTTTCAGGTCATGTGAGACAACATAAGCAAAATTCTGAAGTTCAGAGTTGACATCTTCAAGTTCCTGAAGTAATTCCTTCTGAATTTTCTCAGATTTTTTTCTATCAGTAACATCAATTGCTGAAGCAGCTATAAATTTTTGTGATCCCTCAGTATCATGAATTAAAACACTATTCATGAGCATTGGAAAGACTGTTCCATCCTTGTGGGTATGCCAGAGTTCAACTGCATTAAAACTACCATTATCAAAAAGCTCTTTATTAATTGCAGCTATGTGAGTTAACTGTTCCTGATTATGGAAAATGCTTGAGTTTTTCCCGATTATACTTTCTGGTTCATAACCATGAATTTTAGAATAGTATTTATTAATATATTGGATCTCACCGTTTATATCACTTATAGTGATTCCATAGTTTGCATTATCTGCGATAACTTTCAATTTCCTGATTTCTTCTTCGACTAAAATTTGCTGGGTAACATTGCTCAAAAAATTAAGAACAGATGGTTTACCTTCCCAATCAATTAAAACAGTATTTGCTTTTATCCAGAGGATATTCTTATCCTTGTCAAGCATTCTGAATGTCTGTTGATTCCCAGGATTTTTACCATTTAAAACATCATTAAACAGTTTCTCTACCCTTTGTTTGTCATTCTTATAGACAAAATCAAGAAATATTTTATCGATAATGTTTTCTTTATCAAATCCAAGAAACTCAATTGTCTGAGGATTCATGAAACGGAATTTATTTTCTTGAATAATACAAATAGCTTCATTTGCGTTTTCGAAAATTGCCCGGTATTTCTTCTCGTTCTCTTTAAGTATTTTTTGTAATCCATGTTTATATAACGCCATCTTAATAGTAACCTGAAGCTCTTTTTCTCCAAACGGCTTTAAAATGTAACCATAAGGTTCAGCACCAGTTGCGGCTTCTAAAGTATTCTTATTAGAGAAAGCGGTAAGAAAGATTATTGGTATATCCTGGTCCTGATGGATGATCTTTGCGGCTTCAATTCCATCCAGATCACCTTCCAACATAATATCCATTAAGATCAGATCGGGTTCATGAATCTTCGTTTCCTCTATTGCCTGTAGACCGGTAACTATTATTGCCGGGACTTCATAGCCCAAAAATTGTAACGTTCTTTTAATGTCTTCGGCAATTAAACGCTCATCTTCAACTACTAGGATCTTCTTAGTATTCATTGATAATCCTTATTAATTCGATAATAATCTATATTTTTTTAAACGTAAAGAAATAATTCAAGAAATTAAACCTGTATTTTTCCGGAAAAGGATAATTCAACCGTTCCAGAAAGGAAGATGTTTTCTTTTTGATACTCGACTGCAAGATTTCCGCCTGGTACAATTGCTTTAACATTCGTTGATAAATTCATTGTTTTAATTGCTGAGAAAACCACTGCACAGGTTCCGGATCCACAAGATAGAGTTGGTCCACTTCCCAAGTCCCAGAACCAGAGCTCAAGTTGGTCATCAGAGATGATTCTGGCAAAATTGACATTTACTTTCTCGGGGAGTTCCTTATTGTTTGATATTTTAGGTCCGAACTCATTCAACATATCTGTGTTGAACTCTTCTACAAAAGAGACAAAATGCATATTGCCAATATTTACAAGTCTTCCAGAGTATCCTTCGATCTTATAGGTATTGTTATCACGGAATTCAGGTTTGCCCATATTTACCCTGGTAAAAAAGGGATTTTCAGGGGAAGGGATATATCCTGTTATTATATTCTTTTCAGTTTCAATAGTAACAACGGTTTTATTTGTATTCATGTGAACATAGTTTGTCAAGCATCTGAAAGCAGTTCCACAAGCTAATCCTTTGGAACCATCGGCATTGAACATATTCATTTTGATATCTGCTTGACTGCTTTTCGAAATCAGGACAACACCATCTGCTCCAATACTGAAATGACGTTTACAGATAGTAATAGCCAGTTTTTCAGGATTCAGATCAGGATATTGATCAACTGTCTGATCAATATAAATATAGTCATTTCCTTGACCCTGCATCTTAAAAAAATCAATAATCATCTGTTTTACCTGAAGATCTCGTCAAAAATATCGCCGAAATTATAAAAACCTTGCCTGTTTTTTATCATTTTTGCCGCTAAAAGAGCTCCGATAGCAAACCCATCCCGGTTACGTGCAATATGGGAAAGCTCGATCGTATCAGCTTGCGAATCAAATCCCAGGTGATGAGTACCGGGGATTTTGCCGCCTCTGATACTGGCAAAATGAAATTCACCGGGTTTGATTTTTCTGTTCAAACGATCAAATTGAGCTTCCGATTTGTTCTTTAAATTAGCAATTACAATATCCGATATTTTTTTTGCAGTCCCGGAAGGACTGTCAACTTTAAGGTTATGATGAAGTTCATAACCGAAAACGTCATATTCTTTGATCTTATTCATTAATTTTGTCGTGTAATCAATGATCTTATAATACAGATTCATACCCAGAGAAAAATTGTCTGCATAAACCATGCCAATACCGGAAGATGTAACCAGATCCTCTACATGGGTAAGATTATCCTGCCAACCTGTTGCTCCAATAACACAGTTTTTTTTATTTTCTATATAAATTTTAATGTTATCCAGAACAGTGTCTGGCAAGGAAAAATCAATACATACATCAACACTGGAAAGAATTGTTGAGGATAAGAAAGTATCCAATTTCGGATCGACTCTGACTATAACATCACAATCATAACTAACTGCCAGTTTATCAATAAGTTTTCCCATTTGACCATATCCGATCAGGGCCAGCTTTGTCAATTTGATCCTCCCTCCAATGATGAATAAAAATTAATCCATTAACTTTTAGAATAGATCTCCAGTACTTTTTCTACCCAATCTGCCCCGGTAATTAAATCGGGGATTGTTATAAATTCGTCTATTGTATGAACTTTGGACATTCCTGTTCCTGCAATTACAATTTCTAATCCATGTTCATTGAATATATTAGCATCACTTCCACCACCGCCGATCTCTGCTTTTGTTTGAAGGCCTAATATTTCGCTGGTTTTCATTCCCAGTTTTACAGGGGAAGATTCTGAATCGAAACGAAAGCTTTCATATTCTTTATTGATCGTAACATCTACGGTAGCTTCGAAGCCGTTTAATTTGTACCTGGAAGCAGCATTTATGACTGCCAGACTTATCTGTTCAGTAACCTTGTTCAGCATCTCCTCGCTATGACTCCTGGCTTCAGCTTTAATCATCACTTCTTTCGGTATTATATTAGTTGCTTTTCCACCGTGTATAACGCCTACATTACAGGTTGTCTGTGCGTCTATTCGTCCCAGTGTCATCTTACTGATCGCTTCGGATGCAATTTGAATTGCACTCACACCGTTTTCCGGTTCAACACCGGCATGGGCTTCCTTGCCATGGATGATGTATTTCATCGAGTTCTGTGAAGGACTACCAATGACTAAATTTCCTACATTATGACCGTCAAGAGCAAAACCCGACCGAGCCTTAAGAAGATCATAATCCACATTTTTGGCTCCCAGTAAACCGATTTCTTCAGAAATTGTGAACAGAACTTCAATAGGAGCATGGGGTATTTTCTTTTCTTTCAAAGATTTGATTCCCCAGATTATTTCAGCAATACCCGATTTATCATCAGAGCCAAGTATTGTCGTGCCGTCGGTTATAATTCTGTTATCTTTGATAACGGGTTTAATATTTTTTCCCGGTACAACAGTATCCATATGGGCACATAGTAATAGAGGAGTTTTATTTACTGAACCTGGAAAATACGCATAAAGGTTACCGATATTCCCATTAGTTTTTTTATCCGCATCATCAAAAACTACTTTAGCTCCGAGTCCTATCAGCTCTTTTTCCAGCTTTTGGGCTACTTCCCTTTCATTCCTGGATTCACTGTCGATTTTCACCAAAGATATAAAATAATCTGTGATATTATTTTCCATGAATTTTCCTGTAAGGCATTTTGGTTATGGTGTTCAGCTTCTTTATATCTGTCAACTGTAAAAAATTTATTAGACAAATTGCTGGAAAAACACCATTATGGTTATATCCTTATAAGGAGGGGAATTGAATAAAATATTGATATTTCTTTTTCTTCTAAGTTTTTGGAGTTGTTCTTCGGGCAATTTATACAAAACTGAGGAAATTTCTGACAGGAAAGTTCATAAAAAATTTGAAACTGAAGCTAAATCCAGTACTTCAAAAATAGAGTTAAAAGGTACTGTTCATTACTGGGTCTGTTCCTATTATGGGGGCAAATTTCACGGTAGAGTAACATCTAATGGTGAAATATTTGATATGTACAAACTGACCTGTGCTCATAAGGAACTCCCTTTTAATACAAGTCTGAAGGTCACTAACGAGGACAATGGCAGATCAGTAATAGTTCGTGTTAACGACAGGGGACCTTTTATAGAAGGGCGAGATCTGGATCTATCTTATGCAGCAGCAGATGCTCTGGGAATATTGAATATTGGAGTGAAAAAATTAAAGGTTCAAATATTGAAATAATGGATATTATCAGACTTAATCCCAGAGTAAAAAAGGCTATTTTAGAAAAAAAACCGATTCTTGTCTTGGAATCTACCTTGATTTCTCATGGCTTACCTTATCCGGACAATCTGGAATTAATGAAAGAGGTGTTTCAGATTTGTGATCGAATGAAGGTTGTACCCGCTGTAATTGGAATTATCAACGGACAGATTATTGTTGGGCTCGATCAGAATGAGATCAAAATACTGGCCACTTCCGAAGAAGTCTGTAAGGTTTCGGGCAGAGATCTGGGTTTAGTTGTTAATCAGAAAAAGAACGGAGCGACTACGGTTTCTGCTACAATTATGGTTGCAGTCAGTGCAGGGTTGAAAGTATTTGCAACTGGTGGGATTGGCGGAGTTCATCGAGGAGCGGAATCATCCTTTGATATTTCAGCTGACCTGATAGAGCTTTCCCGAAATTCCATGATTGTGATTTCTTCCGGAGCAAAAGCTATTCTAGATCTGAAAAAAACTTTGGAATACCTCGAAACCTTCGGTGTTCAAGTACTGGGATTTCAAACCGGGAGTTTTCCTGCATTTTACTCGAGAAAATCCAAATTCGCCGTACCGGAAATCGGTACAGTCAAAGCAGTAGTCGATATATTTAAATGCAATGTAAAAACAGGTATTAAAAGCAGTCTTCTGGTTACCAATCCTGTACCTTTAGAATATGATATTTCTCCTGATATTATGGAAAATTATATAAGGAAAGCGATATCTGAAGCTGAAGAAAAAAAAGTTGGTGGGCAGAAATTAACACCGTTCCTGCTTGGAAGAATCGTAGAGTTGTCCCGTGGTAGATCTCTAAAGGTTAACAAAGCCTTGATCAAAAACAATGTCGAACTGGGATGTGAAATTTCCAGGGAGTATTATTCATAAATTTTTCAGTTCGAAAATATAATCCCGAAAAAGATAAGAAAGCAACACATGGAATTTGGGAAGAAGTAGGCTGGCTGGAGAAAGGCAAATATAATGTAACAATTGGCAAAAGATCATTTTCTAAAAAAGGTTTTTCCAGTTTTCTACCATTATTAAAAGCATCTATAAGCAGTTTTACTCGTTTATGGCTGGGAGTTAAACTGGCAACAGGTCTATCTGTAACCGAAGATCTTCAAGCTTCGGACCGATTACTGAATGATCTCAACAAGATATTGCTATTATCAAATCCAAGACCGGATTAGGAATTTTAACCCAGATAATGCAGTAGATATTTTTAAATAGCAGCATTAAGCCTTAGGCTTATAAATCTTTTGTGTGTGAATGAATTACAAAATTGATTCTGAATATCTTTATGATATGCAGGAAAATTTTGTAACCCATCACCCTATAAAATATTACCATTCATTATTAAACCTCTATTGCATTATCTGGGTTTAATTACTTTTATGATGATCTTTTAGATGTCCTCTGATATCAACCAGGATTTTAAAGACAACCAGTAATATTATAGCAAAAATATTCTGCTTCAGAGCTAGAACCAAAAAGCCACTAAATATAATTACCAAATGCAGGATTACTATTCTTTTGTAGGGTTTGAACATCAGTTCTTTAACAGAAGTGCTTTCATATTCCTTTTTTCCGATATAGTTCCAGAAAAAGGAAAAACCGTGACTGCCCAAGATCAGCAGAGCAGCCAATCCCAGGTTATTGAAACGAAGAATATTCAGGATCAGATCCGGGGTCGGGAATTTGGAGGAATTTACCAAACCTTTTGCAAACAGTGCTATGACAAATATTCCATGCACTCCAGTGAACATTCCATAATGAATAGTAAAAAAAGGAATGAAAAATATTTTAGCAAACCAACTAACTATGTTGTTAACATC
>JAUVIJ010000161.1 GCA_030592835.1 Candidatus Cloacimonadota bacterium
TCATAATCAACAAAATCACTTTCCAGAACAGTGATCTTCATCCTGGCGGTCGAAGGTATAATAATACTTCTGGTAATTTTAGGAAGAGCCGGTTCCCCTTTTGTGAAAGTATTGGCTTCCCTGGCCAGGGTAAGTTTGTAGTAGATTTCACCATCGATTTCCACGGCTTCCCGGTAAAAACTGCCAAGGTTGTACTCTAACACAGTTGAATATTCGGTAGAATTGATTAGATTAAGAGTGAAGTCATTATCGTTAATAATGATCTCTTCAGCCAGACTGAAACCTGCAATTATCAATATAAACGATAGTATTAAGTGTTTTTTCATTTTTTACTCCTATATTTCATGTTTATTATTTCATTAAAATCATTTTCTTAAGGGAAGTATATCTACCTGCTTTCATTTTATAGAAATAGATCCCGGAACTTGTCTTTGTACCCTTTTCATCGATCCCATTCCATTGGACATCATAGTTTCCTGCATCCTGATTTTCTTCGATCAGTGTTCTGATTTTTTGACCCTTCAGGTTGTAGATCTCGATACTGACATCAGTATTTTCTTTGAGAGAATAACTGATCGTGGTTGAGGGACTGCGTCCGGCACCTGACGGATTGAAGGGATTGGGATAATTTCCTTTAAGTGTAGTCACTGCTGGCAGAAGATCTTCAGTTTCAGAAGTGTAGTCGATATATACTGTTTCTGTGGGATCACTTTCGCTGTTGTTGGTGTAAACTGCTGTCAGATAATAACCGTAATTTCCAAGATCGACCAGAACATCATCATAGCTGGTCTGGGTTGTAGCATAGATCATAGAGAAATTTCCGTCATTTAAATTGCGATAAATTTTATAATACTGAAGGATCTTTTCTTTAGTTCTGCTGTCTGGGGCTTCCCAGATTAAGGTGACAACATTATCCACAAGTTCTGCCTGAAGGTTTACCGGAGGGGCAATAAAATTTAACACAAAATCCATGATCACGGTTTCAAAAGGAGGGACTTCGATATATTGTTCGGTAATGGTCTCATATCCCTGCAGGGTTACTGTAATATCGTATTCTCCGTATGGTAATTCCAGACTGTAATTACCATATTCATCAGGATTGGTGGAATATTCACCGGTGGAGATCAGAACATCTTCATAATTAGCTGGAGGATTAGAAGTTACAGTTCCTGCAATAAACCCTGTTGCTCCAATAGCGTTAGGTGGGAGTACGACAAAATCTATCCAGGCACAGTCGGAACCACTACTGACGCCAACATCCTTGGTGTATTCCCATTTAAAAGTATGTGATCCAGCAGTAACATTGAATGTTTCCTGACTCCAATCATCCTCTCCTGCCCAGGAACCTACTTCATTATTATCTATATAGAATCTTAAATAATCATAATTATTTTCCGAAGAGACTTTTTTCCAGAAACTTATTTGATTATCTATTAGAACAATAAGTTCTAATTTAATGGAGGAGTTTTGATTATGAGAAATGACACCTGACTTCGCACTATAGTTACCCTGGTAGGATTCCGTATCGATTGTCCATTGAGCATCTCCTAAAAATATCCAGGGGAAAGAGGAGAAATCACCGGTTTCAAAATCTTCGACACAGAGGCCAACGGTAAGGGTGAGTTCTTCAGAAACACCATACTCACCAGCTTCGACATCGTAATTCAATACGATCGGGGTGCCGATCTCAATATCTTCATCTGCAGTGATAATATATACAGCCAATACTGTTTCACCCGAGTCGATCTGTCCCAGGGCGTAGGATTCGTAAGTTAGAGATATTCCCTCATCATCACAGGTCAGAGTTGACATTGCTTCAGGTGACAGGGCATGACCAATGTTATTAGTTTCGATGGAAGCGGTCACGGTTTCACCCGGATCGAGGAGCCCATTGTTATTGCCTTCGGGATCACTGATGAATACATTACCTACAGTTATCACTGGGGCATTGAAAGTAATATTGAACTGAGAACTCCAGACATCATCACCGGTAAAAACGATCAGAAAGTTTGCTATATGCTGATCCGGAATATTATCAGCAACTACTATCTCAAAAGCATTTTCAAGAGTGACCGTACTGCCGGGATCAAGATCTCCGACATATTCATCAGCATCCGTGATAGTTATATAGATATTATCTGTCATCAGGGTCGCACTGACATCGGTAGCGAGTTCAATTCCGACATTTTCCAGAATAACATCCAGAGAAATGGTTTCATTATATTCCGGCAGATCATTATTGCCATCGCTTAAGGAAAAACTGTTGAGAAGAACGTAAGGACCCTCATTGGGGATGATTTCGATATCGGCAAAAAAGGGTTGATGGTTTTGAGCCGTTACAACTAATCTGGCTGTTCCCGGTGTTTGGAAGGGTAAAAACTCAAGATCCAGAATACCGGTTTCATCCACAAGCCCGGAAGCGTAAAGTTCGCCATTCATAGATAAACCAGCATAGGAATAAGGCTCTGCTGTGATCTGAGCCTGAGTTAATCCCAGGAAGATCGTCTGGGGATAAGTTACAGTGTTAATTGCGGGTACACCGAGATAAGCAGTAAGTGAAGGATCACCCATGATAGCATAAATTTCCCAGTAATAGTTGTAATTTCCATTTCCTTCTATTACTGCCAGATTGCCTTGGAAGATCATTCCACCGGTGCTTGTATACCATTGGGAAAAATCTTCGCCATGATCGTGAAACAGTCCATCGTAAACGCCCATACCGGTTTGTTCATAGGTGGGGTTGGCAACAATAGTCCCGGCTCCGACTCCCCACCAGTAATCTTCATCCCAGTAGGTGCTGTTGGTGCCACCAATATAACCGATAGCTCCTTTATCTTCCGCCCTGAGCCAGGCTTCACCAAAACAGGTGTATTCTTCAAATTTATTGGTCAAACAGCAGTTCCCGACAGCAAGACAGTATTCATCTTCATTTTCCAGTCCGTTAATATCAGAAATTGTGAAGCTGGGATCCGACCAGTTCGTTGGACCACCATGAGCAGTGTAGTTGATGTATGCAACACCCTCACTGACATTTTGAATTATATTAGCAGAATTATTCCCAGACTCGGGATAAAGATATGTGTATGAGTAGATTCCATGATCTCCATTAAAATAATAGGTGGTTCCGTAGTTGATCTGTCCGTTACCCCATGTGTCACCGTGCCATAAATCCATGCCGGCTATCATCACGACTTCTTCGAGATAAGATGGATCAGGCATTTCATGTTTTTCATAAAGAAGGGTCTTTTCTATTTGTGGTATTAGTTCCTCAAGGTTATTGGCAGAAAATCTTCCGTAATATATTTCGGGTGCGTAATCTCCACCCTCGAGAAGAACATAATCAAGATCTGTTATGTGGGAACCGGTGTCGCCATTCCAGGCTGGAATTTGTGCCACATCACCCACAAAAAGAATAAAACTGGGCGCAGGATCTTCCGGAGTAGCTTCATCATAGAGGTCGGATATATATGTTTTGATTGCATTAGTATTTGCACCTATATCGTCCGTATAAGCAGGGATAACATTGAATCCTTTTTCTGTTTTCCACTCGATAAAAGGTTGCAGTGCATCTTCGAACATAGGATCGGAAATTATCACATATTTAATCGGATATTTAGTGATTAGATCCCGATCCTGAAGTTCCTGGTAATTGAATACAGAATGGTTGTACAGAGCTTCGAAATAAGGAGAATAGGTTTTAAGACGTAGATCATTAGTTCCGAAAAAATCACCACCTGTGTAGCTGAGGTTTACTTCCAGATTATTAAATACTAATAAAGAATGACTAACAGGATTATACTTGAAAGGATGATAGGTTAAAACTATCAACCTCAAACTTCTTAAAATCCCAATTTCTTCAACTGATATAATATTTTCATCATCGTATTCATTTCTTTGATAGGCAAGGGGATCATAGATAAAATCAACCTGGTCCATAGACATGCTTTTTGAAAGTGAAGGTTGAGCCGGAAAGACGGGTTCTGCTATTCCCCGATCATGCAGATAGAGTTCCTGTGTCTCAAAATTAATGATATCGATGTTTATTTCTGCATCCAAAGGGACTGTGAGAACCTTTCTCAGGATCGGTAGCTCGGGTAATCCATGATCTTCGGTATGACTGAAACTTGCAACATTAAGGCGGATAAATTCACCCTTTTCCGTTGAAATAGTTTCAAAATCCAGGGTTTCAATATTGTATTTTAAATAGGAATTATAGAAACTGTTATCCAGCAGTTTTACACCGGTGCGATTACCTGACAGGTCGATAGATCCGGCAGATAAAAAAACTGATAAAGTTATAAATAACAATAAAAAGAAATCTTTCTTCATTTTACCCTCTCTCCATAATAATTCAGTGAAAATTGTTAATAATGCAAAATAAATACCAATTCAAAAAGAAAATTCCTTCCTAGAATCTTTTCATTTACAGGGGCTTATCCAAAAGAAACCGGATACGGGGGAAATTCATTGACAAAAAAATGCATGAGGAGCGATAATAAAAGATATATTTGTGGTTATAGTAAATTTGACGGCATTTGGAAAAAATATCCGCAAAGATGCTTATTCAGCCTTATCAAAGGTTTTGGAAAAGTCGATGGTAACAGTAAAATCTCAGGTCTGATGTTGAATTTAAATAGATCAGAAGGTTTGAAATGATGATAACCACGGGGAACAGATGATTTTGCAAATAATAAACGGGAAAACTTTCAGGATATCCTGATAGTACAGTTTTTGCAGATATGATCAAAGCTCCGAAA
>JAUVIJ010000038.1 GCA_030592835.1 Candidatus Cloacimonadota bacterium
ATTTTTTTTCCGTCGATTTTTCAGTTGTGATCTCTCTTGCAGTGATAATAACTTTCCGTATGTTTCCAGATGAAATTCTCACTGGTTCCAAAGTAATTTTTAACCAGTGGTCTTTTTTATCATATCCGGTTATCATTTTTTCCAACACGGTTTTTTCACCATTTAAACATTTATTGAAACTTCGGGCAAAATAATCCTGAAGATCATTCGTTAATTTATCCTTAATAACAATTCCTGTCTGTAGATCAAAATTATATCCCATGATATTTTTGATGAAATCAACTGCTGTTTGGTTGTACGATTTAATCCTGCTTTCCATATCCAATAGGAGATAAATCTGTTCACTACTAGCAAATAACACTTCCAGCAGGGATTCCGATTCTGCGGTTTCATTCATTCTATTTGTCAGATCGGTGATATCTCTGGCAATTCCACAAAGCCCGGAAATTTTACCATTTTCATCCTTGACCGGCACTTTGAGAACCTGAAAGGTTCGTTCTACTCCTCCGACGGATTTTATACTTTTTTCCTGAATAATTTCTCCATTAAAAACTTTGGAATCAATTTCTCTTATCTTAATAGCATTATCTTCTCCAAACAGATCCCTGTCGGTCTTACCGAGCAACTGCTCCCTTTTCATTCCAAATAACGCTTCCATAGCCGGATTTACCATTATATATTGCAAATCGGTATTCTTGATGAAAATTACGTCAGGTACTGTTTCAAATACCGTTCTGAATCGTTGTTCAGTCTGACTGAATAATCTATCCCTGTTCTTTTTATCAGTAATATCCTTTAAGAATCCGGAAATTTTAACTTGATCTCCTTTGGCATCCATGACCATTCCAGCGGAGATTGAAAATGAACGTGAATCATTGTTTTTTCCCTGTAAATCAACTTCAAAATCAACTATTTTTCGGTTCTGTTGAATATTAACCAGGAAATCATTCTTCAACTCAGGTCGCACAAAGATATTATAAAAAGACATACCGATCAGTTCCTCTCTTGTATACTGAAAATATTCGGTAATAGAAGGGCTTATCTCCAGAATTATTCCCTCCATTGAGATCTCAAAATAGATATCCAGAAGATTTTCAAAGATATTCCGGTATTTTTCTTCACTCTGTACAAGCTGGTCCTCAGCATCTTTGCTGTCTGTTATATCCCGGCATACGAGACGCAGTTCTACAGGAATACCATTGTTATCGAAAACAAGTTGTGCCCTTTCGGAAATTTTGATCAATGTCCCATCTTTTTTTACTTTTCTGAATTCAATATCACTGGTGCTAATTCGTTTATGGAAAATTTCGGATACTCTTTCTTTGACAAATTGTACATCTTCATCATGAATAATAGTCCATACCGAGCGATCTTTAAGTTCTTCCTTACTGTATCCTAAATGATTTGCACCATAAAGATTTACTGATCTGATAATCCCCTCGGGAGTAATTGTGAAATACATATCCGGGGCATTATCATAAAGGTCATGATATTTCTCTTCTTTTTCCAGAAGAATCAAATCCCTGGCAAATCTTGATATTGCTAAACGAATAGCTATGATAAGCTCTTTATCATTCACCGGCTTTAATAAATAAGCCGCTGGAAATACCGGTTTTAATCTATCTAACACCTCATTTGCAGTAGAAGAACCAATAAAAATTAGTGGTAAATGATATTTTTTTCTGATGATCTCAGCTATTTCAAACCCATCTAAATCACCGGACATTTCAAGATCAAGAATCACCAGGTCAGGATTAGTTTCCGTAAGTATAGTTACTGTTTCAGATCCGGAAGTTGCTGAAAAACACTCAAAATCATGAGAGATAAGAGTACTTTTAATATCTTTTGATATTTGAATATCATCTTCTACAATCAGAATAGCTTTTTTTTGATTTTCCATATTATGCTCCATTTCAATAATTGGTCAGGGAATTAATTAGATAAAAAACACGTCAACATCTTTTGAGATTTAGAATTTTAGATTATTTGATCTCGTCGGATTTTTTCACCATATTGAATAAGGTTTTAATAAGTTTATCAAGATTTTCAGAAGTTATAGAAGAAACGGGTATGATGCTTTCATGCAGTTTTTTCTCAAACTCTTTTCTCAAAAGATCTGTCAAATCCTCTTTGTCATCAGCAGGTATCGTATCGATCTTACTCAAGGCTATAAGGTGATCCTTCTTATCCAGATAAGGATCATAAAGGTGCAGTTCTTTCTTCAGACATTGATAATCGTGATAAGGATTATTGGTATTTATATCGATCAGAAAGAGAAGAGTCTTTGTTCTTTGAATATGACGAAGGAATTGTATTCCCAACCCTTTGCCATCATGTGCCCCTTCAATTATTCCAGGGATATCCGCCATAACAAAGGAATCATAATCGCCTACTTTCACGACTCCCAGTGATGGTTCCAAGGTTGTAAATTGATAACTGGCAACTTTGGGATGAGCATCCGACACTTTGCTGAGCAGAGTTGATTTACCAGCATTTGGGAAACCAACAAGACCAACATCAGCCATGAGTTTTAAAACAAGTTCTAATTCAAAATACTTATTATTGCCGCCCTGTTTAGCGTACCGAGGAGATTTGTTTGTCGCCGATTTAAACCTGGTGTTACCTCTACCCCCTAATCCCCCTTTTGCCAGTATTAATTTTTCTCCATGCTCTAAAACTTCTGTAATTTTTTCATGCTTGCCATCAGTAATATCAAATATTTCTGTTCCCAAGGGAAGCTCGATTATTACATCCTTTCCTCCAGCTCCAGTTTTATTATTACCAGAACCATTCCGACCATTCCCGGCTTTGTAAAGTTTGACAAACCTGTAAGCGATAAGAGTATTTATGTTTGCATTTCCAACAACAATAACATCTCCACCTTTGCCCCCATCACCTCCATCAGGACCACCCTTGGCAACGAACTTTTCCCGTCGAAAACTGACACAACCGTCACCACCTTTGCCAGATTGTACCTTAACCCTAGAATAATCTATAAACATTCTTTCTACTTCTCTTTCATGATTGCTATCATGGTTTTGATCAGAAAACTGGAATCTTCCGACATTTTCATTAATAATTCCTTACTTCTATCCGTCCCCTGTTTTTTCAAACTCCGGGCAACTATAACCCTGGTCTTCTCGCTTTCAGTAAATCGAAAATCAGCTAGAATATCAAGAGCTTCTTTACATTTCATATTCCCGAAAGAGGAAAGTACTGTATTAACATACTTCTTTTTTTCAAGGAAGTTACGCAAAGTTTCAACATAGGTGGTATCTCCGATCTCACCGACAATGCTAATTGTATTTTTAACAACCAGCGAATCTTGATCGATGAACAAATGAGTAAAATACTTTGAGAACTCTTCCGACTCGGTGGCATAATTCTTAATAGCTCTGAAAACAAGACCATTTTTTGTGTTCATTACATGTTCAGCTATATACTCGGCTGATTCCGGATCTCTTTGCAATAGTATTCCCCTAGCTTTTTTTACCCTTTCTGCTGCGCTACCTACTTCCCATTCAGAAGCTATTGCAAAAATCTTTCCAATATCGGCTGTTGAATCAATTTCTGCAATTTTTTTCAAGGCCAGTTTTTTAACAGGTTCTTTATTTTCGACTATTAGGGTATCCAAACCAATTCCATAAGTCCCGCTTGTCCATAATTCATTATTCCGACATCTTTCGATTGGATAATTGTCTTCTCCACCGGTATCAAGAAATAATCCTATCCCTCCACTGTCTCGTGCCCGGCTTGAATGTCCGTAATTACTATCTACTTCCCGGCAATATTGATCATCTCCGCTGACATCCAGAAATATGCCGACGGAATTGGTGAGTGCAAGTCCATTTCCACCCTCGACAGAATAGATGTCATTCCCCTCTCTATCGACCAGGAAACCCACTGCATAATCATGACCTGCTCCCTGACCAGGGCCATGTTTAGAGTGATAATGATCTTCCCCTTTGAGATCGAGTAAAAATCCACCTGCCAGATGGATCCCACTACCTTGAGGATAGTATACAGCATTATAAAAATCATTTCCATTATGATCAATTAAAATGCCAAGAGCATACCAGTAGGCAACCGCCTGGGCATAAACACCACCATTATAACGATCATTACCGTCACCATCAAACAATAACCCGATACCACCACCCAGATCCGGTCTCAGACCAAATCCAAAACCCTGCGAAAGACTTCTATAGTCCAGTGGAGCCAAAGGAGCATGCAGGTATTCTCCTCCTGCATAATAAATATCGTCACCCTGATAATCGATCAACACTCCTGATGCCAGAGTACTGGCAAATCCTTCACCAAATTCATTTACACTGTAGAAATCATCTCCTGAAATATCAAAATGAATATTTAAACCGAAAGATGATGACCCGATACCGTGAATACCAGTTTGATAAACATCATCACCATTATGATCCTCGAAAACAAGAATCCCCAGAAATGATGACAAAGAGTAATCATCACCCCTGTAAATATCGTCTCCTTCCAAATCACAGACTATGCCTGCTCCAAAAGTTATACTGTATAAACCTCTTATATCCTGATTCTCATATTTATCATTTCCCTCCAAATCCAGAACCCAAAGGAAGGGGCTGCTTATCTCAGTATTCAATTCAGAATAATAAAGATCGTTCCCTCCCGGATCGATGATCAGAGCATAGGACTCATTATAAATATCTGTTTCGTTTGTACCAATAACAAAGTCTCCCCATCTGGTAGCTTTCTTACGGATCTTTTTCCAGGAAAATCCATTATTTGCCAGATTTTCCCTGAGAATTTCAAAACCTTGCAGCATAATATTCCCGCATTCCGACAGCATCTGAAAATCTATTTTTTCAATGATCGGGACAATATCATCCATAACATCCAGAGTATCGATCTCAACAATTCCATGCAGATTAATGTATTCGCGGTATTTTAAAGAATCCTGTTCTTCCTGATGTAAAATCAAAGAAAAATACTCCAACACATCCAATTCCTGAGCAGTTAATTTTTCCCAGGCTTTATTATGATAAGCTTCAGCTTCACTCCAGACATATTCAGTATATTTGAAAATATCCTTTGGTTTGAATACAGTTGATCGATAATAGTTATCAAATTCAACTCTATGATCCTGACGGCATTCGCTGCTAAAAGTATAATTGCTGAACAGAGAATATATATCACCCGTATTACCGTTGGATATTACTTCATTACAACTACTAACAAAATCGGGAAAATGCATGGGATTATTCAATATTTTTACAACAATCGGTAATTTAAACCGCGCGGATCCGGACCAGTCTTTTAGAAAATTCATAGAGGTACTGTCCAAATCCTGGCTTTTCAGGAGCTCATAAAAGAGAGATTTTTCTTCGGGAGAAATTACATTGGCAATACCATTTAATATGAAGAAATTGAGTAAAATCAGCATGATTAACACAATATATTTGAGCCTATTTTCTTCCATTCACTATCCTTTTTTACAGTTCTGGTATTATTCCTGAAAAGATGAATTCCAATTGTTTACCTGATTTACTCATGATATATTTAACAAATTCAGATAATATATTAAAATTAATAAATCTGTTTATTCTATCAAATTAATTATCAGTGAGCAGTATTAAATTCATCATTTAGTTAGAATCATCTTTCTTGTCATTATTTGATCTTCAGTCATTAATCTATACAAATATGTTCCAGAAGGCTGTCCTTTCATATTTAAAATATACGAATAATTTCCCGAGGATTGAACACTATTTATGAGAGATTCAATCAATTGACCTTTTACATTGTATATTTTAATTGAGACCATAGTTTCCGATCCAAGATAATAATTTATCCGAGTCTCCGGATTAAATGGATTGGGTGAATTATATATATTGATCGGCAAGGTTACGATATTATTATCAGATTGAGTATTATAGATCAATTCTTCAGTGAATTCATATCCATTATCACTGACCCTGAGCAGGAATTCATCCCATTCGGTTTCTATTATCTCACCCTGGAATACTACCGACTCGGTAAAATCAAAAGACTGAGGAAAGAGGTCATATGTTCCCAGGTCCGTAATTATTTCCGAAATCAGTGGAAAATTTCCATCTTCATCATAATAATCCAGAGTTATCTCTGTAATCTGATCTCCGATCGAATATTCTATATTTGTGATCTGCGGCAATTGATTCTCGAAAGGATCCACAATATATTGGTCAATGAACTGCAGTGACGGCATAGATAAATCATTTAAACTGAAATCAGCAGGAAAAACGTAAGTTCCGGTAATGACATCAACACCGAGAGAATTGCTCATACTGGGCCAATCACCAAAATCATCATCTGTAGTTATGCTTTCCAGATCGCAGGCCAGGATCAAAGTTCCGTCTACTTCCTCCACCTCGATATCATCCAGAAATTCAATTGAATCCAGGCTGAATTCGATCCCTGATATTTTATAAAGACCGGGACTGAATAAAAAGGGAATACTGGCGTATACCATCCCATAGGCTACAGAGTCCTCAAGGACATTTTCAGGATTGATTATTCCGTGAACATAGAAATAAAACTCTGAGGGGGGAAAACCACCGCTATTTGTTGGATATTGACCAGTCAGATTCTGCATAGCAGAGTAAAACCTCGTATCGGAATAACCAAAATAAGATGAAGTAATATCAAGATTTTCATTGTAGCTCAAGAGAGAATCGCCTACAGGGTCATTATGAATAAAACTCATCTGATCCAGCAACGGCGGAAAACCGTCCGCCTGTATAAATGCAGGCATCATTGCAACCAGAGTATCAAGCACTGTTTTAAATCGGCAATACTGGGTTATATCCGAATCCGCACCTATTATGCCTTCAATAGTTAGAACATTGAGATTGGTCATCTCCTGTTCCTGCCAGATATCATTATTAAAATGATATAAATAGGTGTTAACCACTGGCAGATCAACAATTTCTGTTCTTATATATAGCTGGTTGTCGATCGTATAAGCGCTATTTCTGATATTATTCCAAATGGAAATCTCGGGTCTTTCCGCAATTAAAATTACAGATGCCATAATTATAACTAATAATATTAATTTCTTCGTCACTTCTACCTCTTTTGCTAAATAGATATTTATTAGGAATGTTCTTTGCGTATATTAGTCAAGATTTTTTAAACCTTAGATAAAACAGGTATTGACAAAAATTCAATGTGCTGTTGGTTAAAATCCTTTTCGAAAAAGGAGTTTGATCATGGATCAGTTCACAAAAAAACGCAGGATAATGAAAGCTAATTTCACCGAACTGCACAAGATTGAAACTGACCAAATGAAGAATCTGCCACAACCTCCTCTGGAAAAATCTCATGATGATGCTAGAATTGTCAGCAATCTTCCACCTCCTAAAAAAATCGAACTTAAGGAAAAGAATATTTTCAATTGCATCAAAAGCAGAAAGAGCAGAAGGAATTTCACGTCTGCTTCACTAAGCTTGGAGGAATTATCTTTCCTTCTCTGGTCGACTCAAGGTGTAAAAGATGTAATCAAGCGTTTCGACAGGGCTTACGCAACTTTACGAACAGTGCCTTCTGCCGGAGCCAGACATCCTTTTGAAACCTACCTGGTAATCCAAAAGGTAACCGGTCTTGAACCCGGTATTTACAGATATATGGCAACAGAGCATTGTCTGGAATTTCTATACAATGGATCCGATTTGAAAACAAAGATTTTAGAAGCAACTTTTGATCAAAAATTTTCAGCTAATTGTGCTGTCGTGTTTATCTGGAGCTGTGTGCCTTACCGTGGTGAGTGGAGATATGGTATTTCCGCTCATAAGGCAATGTTACTGGATGCCGGACATGTCTGCCAGAATCTTTATCTTGCTTGTGAAGCATTGCAGATTGGAACCTGTGCCATCGCTGCCTATGATCAGGAAAAAGTAGATAAAATAATCCAGGTTGATCGAAAAGATGAGTTTACTGTTTATCTCGCTCCGGTGGGAAAATATTAAATCGAGGAATTATTATATATGATTAAAAAAATTCTTGTTGTTTTTATTTTAACTCTATGTTTTTCATTATTTGCAGAATTAGAGAATATTAATCCCGATCCCGATGGTGAGCCCTGGTGGGTTGGTTCTCTACGCCCCTTAAGCGAAGAAGATTGGGAAATGCTTTCATCAGTTCAAAAACTGACCTTGCCGATTTCGCATCGGGACAGACCCCTACCTTCTCAGGTAAATAATTCAGAACTACCTTATTTCCGTCCTATCTTTTCTCAGGAAGGCGGCAGTTGCGGTCAGGCAAGCGGGGTAGGATACAATTTTACTTACGAAATCGATTTTGAAAGAGATTTGCCTGCTGATAACCCTTTAAACCAGTATCCCACACATTACACATGGAATTTCCTCAATGGCGGAGGAGGAAACGGTTCCTGGTATTGGGATGGTTGGGAGATCATCAAGAAGAATGGTTGTCCAAATGTAGCGGAATATGGCGGAATGGCTTACGGAGGAGACAAACGCTGGCTGAACGGATATGCTAATTATTACAGTGGAATGCACAATCGTACTCTGGAATTCTATGCTATCGATGTTTCTGACGAGGAAGGATTAACAGTATTAAAAAACTGGATGAACGACCATCTAAATGATTCTGAATATGGAGGTCTGACAAATTTCGCTGCTGGAGTTACAGGGTATACTATGGATTTTTTACCTGCGGATACACCCGAGGAAGGTAAAAGTGTTGTCCTACACTGGAATGTTCCGGTAAACCATGCTTTAACCTTTGTCGGATACAATGATTCTATCCGCTGGGATTATAATGGAGACGGATATTATACTAACGATATTGATATTAACGATGATGGTGAAATCAATATGCAGGACTGGGAAATCGGAGGTCTCATCGTCGCCAACAGTTGGGGCAATGGCTGGGGTGATGAAGGTAAGGCATACATGATGTACAAACTCCTGGCTGATCCTACTGAGGAAGGAGGGATCTGGAGTAATACTGTTCATGTACTCAAAACCCGGGAGATATATCATCCCCTTCTTACTTTAAAAACAATTATTGAACATGATTCCAGAGATAAACTGAAGATATACGCTGGTGTTTCTGCTGATCCTGCCGCCAGAAATCCAGACTTACTTCATATTTTTCCCCTTTTTAATTTCCAGGGCGGTCCTTATTATATGCAGGGTGGAGAAGAGGAATATCATAAACAGATCGAAATTGGTCTGGATATTACTCCCCTGATCAGTGGAATTAATCATACAGATCTCTCAAACTTTTTTCTGATCGTAGAAAATAGTGATCCGGAAAATGTGGGAACCGGTCAAATTATCTCCTATTCCATTATCGATTATACAGAAGGTGAAGAAGAGGTTGTTTGTGAAGAAATGAATGTTCCCATCATCAACAATGAGACAACCATGCTTAAAATACAAAAAACGGTTAATTATAATTCTGTTTATATTACCACAGAAACCTTGCCCGCGATCGATCCCGGTGAAGAATACAGCTTCCAGTTAGAAGCTGCCGATGGTACTCCACCTTATTCCTGGGGATTGAATCTCAATTATCAAATCGATTATGATTTTGAAGCATTTCAGCCAGGGGAAGGTGAACAGTTAGTTCCAACAAATAATGATGATGGCTTTTCACTAATCGACCTTGAGTTCGATTTCCCCTTTTTCGGTGAGTTTTTTGATCATGTCACTATTTCAACTGATGGTTCCATCACATTTGGTAATAGTTTTGCCTATATCCGTAACAATGAAGGGCTAATGGCAAACAGGGCGATCACTCCCTACGGATCCGATCTCGAAATATATCCCGAACAAAACGATGGTATCTGGTTTGACAGTTATGATGATCAGGCAATTCTTTATTGGAAAACTTCTAAATACGCTGATCCTCAGGCGGATATTGAATTCGCTGTTAAAATTGATGCCGACGGTATGATCGAATTCTACCATCTGCATGATAATACTGCCAGCAATAATTGGGTTTCTGGTATTTCCTGGGGGGATAATGTTAATTATTTTTTCAGCAACATTTCCGGATCTCCAGACTTTCCTCCGGATTATCATACAACCTTCACTAAACCGGATTTCCCCTACGGCATGATGATCACAGAAGACGGATTGTTTACAGGTACGATCTATGAAAGCGACGAAACCTGGTCAGTAACCTTTAAAGTAACAGATCACAATTATATATATTCCTCCAAAACATTTGAATTTTCCTCTACTTCAAGCAGCAGTTTGGATAATCTTGTCTCCCCGGTTATCCGCCTCTACCAGAATTTTCCTAATCCCTTCAATCCGTCAGGTGCCGGACGCAGTCCTGAAACTACGATTTATTTTTCAGCGGAAGGATCAGCAAAGGCTGAACTTACAATATATAATCTAAAAGGACAGAAAATCAAATCATACATGTTCAGCGATCATGATCTTCTGGATATCAACGAAGTGGTCTGGAATGGCAAAGACTCTGCGTACAATGATGTGCCAAGCGGTATTTATATCTATAAATTAACCACTGAAAACAGCGATTTTTCCAGAAAGATGGTGCTTTTGAAATAATGGAGCCAAAAGAAAATATTTTTTCTGTTACGGAAGTTACTCATCACATCAAGAACGTTATTGAGAGTAACATTCCCAATCTGTTTGTTGAAGGAGAAATAGCTAATCTTGTTCATCATGGTTCAGGGCATATCTATTTTTCTTTGAAAGATGCTAACTGTTCACTCCGGTGTGTCTTCTTCAAAAATTACAACCTTTATCTGCAATTTCGACCCCAGGATGGTGACAAAGTTATTTGTGGTGGAAAAATCTCTGTTTTTGAAAGAGGTGGGAATTATCAATTAACCGTCTCCAGAATGTATCCCTTAGGTATCGGCGAATTACAAATGAGATTTGAAGAACTCAAACTGAAACTGCAAAAAGAAGGGCTGTTTGATGAAGAACATAAACAGAAGCTGAAACCTTTCCCGGAATCTATCGGTGTGATCACTTCTGCTACAGGAGCTGCTTTCCAGGATATAAAAAGCGTCCTGAGTCGCAGGTATCCCTGTAAAATATACCTTTTCCCCGCCACTGTACAAGGAGATAAAGCTTCTGATGAAATTATCGCCGGGTTGAAATATTTTAATTCTGATTTTCCGGTAGATCTAATCATACTCGGCAGAGGTGGTGGTTCCCAGGAAGATCTTTTCTGCTTCAATGATGAAAAATTATCGAGAGCTATTTACTCCTCACGAATACCTGTTATATCAGCAGTTGGTCATGAGATCGACTTTACGATCTCCGATTTTGTTGCCGATCTTAGAGCTCCCACTCCCTCGGTTGCTGCTGAACTGGCAGTTCCCGATAGAAAAGAATTATTGAATTCGATCCTGGAGATCGGTAATAGAATGAATTTATTTGTCGGGCAACATATAAACTCCCGAAAAATGGAACTTCAGGAATTATTTACCCAGATCCAGTCTCATCACCCCCGTAGTC
>JAUVIJ010000100.1 GCA_030592835.1 Candidatus Cloacimonadota bacterium
ACAGCAGACTCGCCATAAGAAAGATCGGAAGGTTGTATTGAAGTTTTGTATTTTTTTTCGGGGAATGTGTGGCTATCTCTATTATTTACCCAAAAAGATTTGTAGGTCTCTCAAAGATCGATCAGCAAGTTTACTCTTTTTAAGTTTTTTATCCCGCTCTTTCTTTTCCAGGTCCGGTAGCAAACCGAAATTGGCATTCATAGGCTGAAAGTTCTTGTTGGGATTGAGTAAATATCGCCATAATTGACCTGAGATTGTAGTAGCAGGAGGTAAATCCAGTTTTTCTGAAATTGCCATTGCCACCAGTAACCCACTAAGGATCGATTCCATATAGCCTTCTACTCCTGCAAGTTGACCCGCTATATAAATATTCTTGCGATTTTTCATGGAAAAATCCATATTCAATACTTGAGGGCTGTCGATATAGGAATTTCGATGGATCGATCCCAGCCTGAGAAATTCCGCCTTACCAAAACCCGGTATTGCCCGGAAGACTTTTTCCTGTTCTCCATATTTCATCATGGTCTGGCATCCTACCAGATTGAATGCATTCCCGGCTAAATTCTCTGATCTCAACTGGATCACAGCATAGGGTCTTTTACCGGTCGCGGGATTGTCCAGGCCAACGGGACGCATAACGCCGAAGCGTAGAGTTTCTTTTCCTCTTCTCGCTAATTCTTCGATCGGAATACAATTTTCGTAGAATCTGAATTTCAGAGACTGGAAAAATTTATCCTCGAATTCGTGGATCGGATGTTTTTCCGCTTTCTCAAGTAATTCAACAAAATGCTCGTACTCATCTCTGCTAAATGGACAGTTCCAATAATCGTCACTGCCTTTATCATAACGGGATTTCTTATATAATATGTTATAATCCAGAGATCCTGCAGCTACAATGGGAGCTATAGAATCAAAAAAATATAGTTGTTTGTCACCAATGATCCTTCTTAATTCTCCTGCCAGTTTATCAGAGGTTAAGGGTCCAGTTGCTATTATGGTTAGATCATTATCAAGTTCGGTAACTTCTTTTCTGATAATTTCTATATTGCGATGTTTTTCGATTATTTTTGTTACTGATCGAGCAAACATCTTTCTGTCAACTGCCAGAGCATTACCGGCGGGAACACGACATTCATGGGCAATATTCAGCAGTTTGCATCCTAAAAGCTGCATTTCTGCTTTCAGTAAACCGGAAGCAGTGGAATGTAGTTCTGATTTTAATGAATTGCTGCAGACTATTTCAGCTAACAAACCGGTTTCGTGAGCAGGAGTCATTTTACCTGGTCGCATATCATAGAGAAAAACTTTCCAGCCCCGGTCGGCAAACTGCAGAGCCGCTTCAGACCCTGCCAAACCTCCACCAATAATGTTGATTTTCTTCATAATCCCGGTATGTTTCATTTGTTTACTTCATAGGGAATTGGATCAACTATTCCAGCCAGTTCAAAAGCTCTGATCCTAAGTACACAACTATCACAGGTACCGCAGGCAAGATCATTGTTCCGGTAACAGCTCCAACTGTATTGAAAAGGAACTTTCAATCTGTTCCCGAGTTCTACTATCCCGGCTTTGGTCATATGGATGACCGGCGTCCTGATTTCGAGCACAGTTTCAGCTTTGGTCCCAAGACTGATCGATCTTTCCATAGCTTTAAAGAAACTTTCCCAGCAGTCAGGATAGCCTGAACTATCTTCCTCAACTGCTCCGATATATATCCTGTCTGCCTTAATGACCTCTCCCCAACTGGTAGCTATTGCAAGTAAATGAGCATTGCGAAAAGGCACATAACTGCTGGGCACTTCCCCTGTATGATCATGATCCTTTATCTCCATACTCTCATCGGTCAGACTCGATCCTCCGATTTTTTTCAGGTAATCCACTTCGATTTCCAGAACATCAGACGGATTATAGAACTCGACCAATTTATGAAAACACTCCTGTTCTTTTTTATAAGTTCTCTGATGATAATTCAGGTGTAAAAAGTAGAGCTCGTCACTTTCCTGACCAGCTATAGCGGCTGTAACCAAGCTATCCATGCCACCACTAACCAGAACGATCGATTTTATCATAATATCTTCTCCTTACGTTAACCTTGAAATATAACATTACTGAATCCAAGCTCGAGAGCCTGAGCTTTGACTGTACTGTACTCTTCGCTAGTTATTCTGCGATTTATTGCAGGATAATCGGATGCTTGAAAGGTTGGATGGTATTGAGACATCAGGTTAATATAAGTATCTCTCCCCAGGTTTTGCCTGATCCAGATCAGGTTCTGTAAAACCTCCTTTACTAATCCCGGCATGACTAATAATCTGATCAATAATCCTCGAGTCGCAATACCCTTTTCATCGAGAACAAGTTTTCCGACTTGATCCTGCATTTCTAAAATTGCTCTGCGGGAAATTGAAGGGTAATTTTCTGCATCTGAATAAACCTCGGCAGATTCATTGTCTGCATATTTCAGATCAGGCAGATATATATCTACCAAACCTCTGAACATTTCCAAAGTCTCCGTTTTTTCATAAGCGTTGGAATTCCAGATAACAGGCAGTTTTAAACCTTTGTCTCTGGCAAATTCTATTGCTGTCTTGATCTGAACTGAGAAATGAGTGGGGGTTACCAGGTTAATGTTATGAACACCTTCAAGTTGTAATTTCATCATTATCTCAGCAAGTTCTTCAGGAGAAATCTCGGATCCATTGCCTAATTGACTGATATCGAAATTCTGGCAGAAAACACAACAAAGATTACAGTTTATGAGAAAAATAGTACCACTTCCTTTCCAACCGCTGAATACAGGTTCCTCACCGAAATGTCGGTTCCAGGAATTGATTCCGATCGGGATGCCACTGCGACAATAACCCTTTTCAATTCTCCGGTCAACTCCACAGTTACGGGGACACAATTTGCAGTTCTGCAACAACTCAATGTTTTTCATATAATCTTTTCGTAGATCTGAAATCCAGAGGATCGACAAATAATGTTTTTTGATGAGAATATACAACCTTTCCCGGATCACTTCCTCGAGGCTTCCTGACATATTTTATCTCGGTATAATCGACCGGTATATTTATAGAACCTCTGGCTTTACTGTAATATGCAGCTAATCGACAACAGATAATCTTCAGTTTATCCGGTAGAACCTGCTTTTTCAGGTTACGCAGAATTATATGAGAACCCCTGTAAATCCTGCTATGGAACCACCAATCCCATGATCTGGCAATTTTGGTTGTGAGTAGATCATTTTCACGGTTATTTCTGCCGATAAGGATCTCCCAGTCCTCATCGATAATAATCGTCCGGAATTTCGTCCCTTGCTTTTGCTTTTTATCTTTCCCATCCGGTTTGGATTCCAGGAAAAACTCCATCGAGTCCAATTGATCAATTTTCTCATTTAATTTCAGGATTTCGCTTTTTGTGTTTCTGATATGTTCCGAAATCTTCTGTCGACCCGCAACAGCTTTTTTATATTTTTTGAAATAGTATTCAACATTTGCCGCTACATCTTTAGCAGGATCAAGTTTTATCTCCAGTTCAGGATAATTCTCCTTGTAATAATCAGTTAAAGTAATAGATTCCATACCTCTTTTAATATTCTGAAAATTAGCCTTCAACAATTCAGCCGTTTCTTTCCACTCCTTTTCTCTGCCAGCCTCATCTAATTCCAGTTTCAATTTTTCTATTTTTTTCTCTTTTTTTGTGATCTGCTTATTGAAATCGGATATTTTTTTTTGTTTTGATCTTTCATTTTTTTTCTTGAAGATGAATCCAAAATAAAGGTCTCTGAAGGCAGCATTGATGACAGGATAATTGTCTGTCTCTTGACCTGCACTCTCAATTTTTCCTGCATCATTTATTCTATAGGGCGCCTCAAATTTCCGATATTCATAACTTACCTGTGAATCGGGAACTACATACTTTTTTCCGGGAAGAAGCTTTCTTATTCCGGTTTTTCTGTAGAGTACATCGATGATTTGATCATCAGTATCACATAATATTAAATTCTGTTGGTGAGGGATCAATTCCAAGATCAGATAACAATCTTTTTGCTGCAAGATCAAGTTCCGGGTCTCGATTTTGAACTTGATCAATCTATCATTATTAATAAGTTCCATTCCACTGATACGAGACTCCTGCAGATATTTATTGAACAGATTCAAGCCTGGTTCTGAACGGAACGGGATAATAAGATCTCTGGAAAAAAAACAGAAACCGTTCTCGGAAGTTAGATTCAGATGCAGATGAAATCGAAAATTATGAAAGATGATCGATAATTGATCCTCATATTTTTTTATTCGTCTTATTGTTTGAGGAAAATTTCTGCGATTTTCATGAACCCAATTTTCCAAAAAGCTAATCTCCATTTTTTACTCCCGGATAAAAGGCAACATGACTCGATATTTTGTCCATATAAAAGCTTTTCTCTCATATAAAAATTGGTGTTCTTCCACATTATACTTGACATTAAGAGAAAGTATAAGGAAAAAAAGGCAAAAATCGGAGGAAAATATGATAAGAAAATTATGTCTGGTATTTATCCTTATTTTTTTACCGCTCTTTGCCTTTGCTGATGAGGTCGATGTCTCAGCACAAGCAGGTTTTCATGTCGGGGGAATGGTCGGAACCATGGTAATTGGTGACCACACTTATACCCAGATCAGATTTCTTCCCGAACTGGTTCTGGGTAAGTTCGGTATCGGACTTGATATCGATTTACTCATTGATCAGAATGGCAAGATCAGGGAAGAAGACTGGGATGAACTGGAAGATTATTTTAATAAAATATATTACGTCCGTTACGGTCACAGGGGTGATCCTTTTTATGGAAGGATAGGGGGATTTAGTTTTTATACTCTGGGTCATGGACTGGTGATGAAAGATTATACCAATATGTTGAGATATCCCGAAGTACGGCAGATAGGATTGCAACTCGGGGGTAAAATTCCTGTTGCAAATATGGAGTTAGAAAGTTTCACTTCCAATCTCCAGGCGAACGAGATCCTGGCTGCCAGGTTAACTTTTCAACCACTTTACAAATCTAACCTGCCTTTACTCAAGAAGCTCAAGTTCGGTGGTACTTTCGCCATGGACAGAGATCAATATGGCAAACTGGATAAAGATACTATAGCAAGTCTTCCCATCGATACAGATGGGGACGGCATCAACGATGAAGATGATCCTGATCTCGATGGTGATAACCTTATTGATCATGATTGGCTAATAAACAACAATTTTACAGAAGAAGAGATAGAACTTTGGATTGAAGAAGGATTGGTAGATTTTAATGTAATTGCTTACGAATTGGAATTCGATGAAGATGAAATCATGATCTTAGGTACCGACTACGAACTTCCTATTGTGGAAAGTAAGTTGTTTGATTTCAGCCATTATGGAGAACTGGCTCAGATCATCGATCATAATATGGGCTTTATTTTCCCGGGTTTTTATTCCCGATTCCTGATCTTTCACGCCAATCTTGAATTCAGGTATTATCAGGAGGATTTCCTTCCGGCTTATTTTGACCATTTATATGATGAACAAAGAGCGATCGTAGTGGGAGATTCCGTGATCATAAAAGAATCCCTGCTGCAATACACGACAAAATCCCGGGGCTGGTACGGTAGTTTAACGGCAAACCTGTTTGATATTCTAATCCTTACTGTGTCCTATGAAGATATGTATGGTGAGGATGAATATAACCGTCGTTCTCTCTGGAGTAAAGCCAGTCTCAGTCAGAAAATCCTACCCAAACTTTCCCGGGCTGAAGTAAATTACTCCCAGACCGGATTCGACAAACTGGATGAATTCAAAGCTCCCTCTGCTTTGATTAACGGTGTCATTGGTTACTCTATCGGCACAAATACGGAACTGGTGGCAAAATATCAGGAAAGGTATTCTGACTTCGATGGTAATGGAAAGATCAAAGGTAAAGACGAAACCATAAAGACCATGAATTTCGGAGTTCAATTCCGATTCTAAATGACCAATATCGAGACCTTGCAGGTTCCTGCTTGCAGGGTCATTAATTATAAATGAAAGAATTATTCTGGATCGATTCTCACTGTCATCTTGCTGACCCCAAACTTATTCCTGATCTTGAAAACGATTTTAAGGAAATCGTTCCTGAGAATATCAGAGTTTTGATCAGTTCGGTTTTGAGTAGGAAAGAGATCATCTGGCACAGGGAGTCTCTTCCTGCGTTAGCAATTCCCAAGGAATTAACTATTTACATGACTGCTGGCATTCACCCTTATTATGAAGAAAGCAGTAAAGATGATTTTGATCTTATAGCAGAATTAGCCGGATCACAAAAACTGATGGCGATCGGTGAGATCGGTCTTGATAATAGGAATTCAGATACTTCCTGGCAAAAGGATATTTTGCTCCGACAACTCGATCTGGCGAGAGCTTATGACCTTCCGGTTATTTTTCATGTTGTAAAAATGTATTATGAACTCCATAAAATTCTGAAGAATAATTTTCCAAAGGTCAGGGGATATCTGCATGGATTTAACTCTTCTCTGGAAGTAGCGGAAAATTTCAGTAGATTTGACCTGGCATTCTCCCTGAATATGTGCCTGCCGGACATTTCCGTGCTGAATCATATTCTAAAAAGAGGTTTCTATCTAATGGAAACCGATGCACCATATGCCAAACCTATTACCAACCGGGAGGATCATAATCATTTAATTAACCTGATGTCAGTTATCTACGAACTGTGCAAATTGACTAATAGATCGAGAGAGAGTATTCAATTAGATCAGTATTATAGTTTCAAGCAACTATTTGCAGAATCAGGAAAATAATGGGGAAAAATCAATTTAACAGAACAGAATTACTTTTTGGAGCGGATGCGCTTGTCAGATTCAGAAAAAGCCGGGTCGCGGTCATGGGTCTGGGAGGAGTTGGATCATATGCAGCAGAAGCTCTTGCTAGAAGCGGGATCGGGAAGTTATTACTTGTAGATTTCGATAAAATTACTCTCTCCAATCTCAATC
>JAUVIJ010000204.1 GCA_030592835.1 Candidatus Cloacimonadota bacterium
TAAATCATTGAAAAAAGAAGTTATTACATGGCTAACTCAAAATCATCCGGATTATATTTAATACCTTATATTATAATAGAAGAAAACGCTTTTCAGAAAACTCATAATACATAGAAAGTATAATAGAAGCAGTTGGAAATGATATTTTATTTATAAATTGGCCACTTTTCGATTATTATGAGGAGTGTAACATATTGCATCTAAAAAAATGGTGGAGCATAGCGGGATCGAACCGCTGACCTCTACACTGCCAGTGTAGCGCTCTCCCATCTGAGCTAATGCCCCATCGGGTTCCAAGAATCAATATCGATTACAGGCGTCAAGAAATATAATATTCATTTCTTTTGTATCTACATCCAGCATTTGCCGGATATGACGGGACAAGAAACTCGCAAATTTTACAATCTTGTTCCCAAGTTTGCAGGCTGTATAAAAACGCAAAAAACAGTCCTCCTGCCTGTCTTGCTGAATCCGGCAGTTGCCGGAGAAGGCAGAAGCGTAATCAAAGGACTGATGCTGCATTACAAAGGCACTTCGACTCCGCTCAGTGTGACAAATAAGTATGTATTCAATCTTTTTCGCCCAGGCTGTTGTCTTGGGAACGAGAGGTATATCCTTTCCCAATCTCCTTTCAGGAAAAGAGGACAGATGGGGTGAGGTTTAACCCAGATAATGCGGTAGAAGTTTGATTAAGAGTGGTAATATTTTATAGGGTGATGGGTTAATGCTGCTATTTAAAAATATCTACTGCATTATTTGGATTTAAAGTGCAATGACAATTTTATTTATATGAACTTTCATTTCTGATTCTTTTGATAAAATCAATTCTGTCCCATTTTGATTTTATTATATATACTTTCAGATTCTGTCTTTTAGAAATAGACTCCAGTATCTTCGGTTTTATCTTTCTATTAAAGTTCCAGATCCATTTTATGAAGTCCCAGTCAATTTTTTCACGACAATTAACCCCGACATCAGGACGGCATTTACCAATGTTCCCAAAAAATCGTCCGAAGACTCTTTTCAGGCTTTTCCAGGTAGATATCTGCAGGTAAATCACTGTATCGGCAAAAGGTAGACGAACTTCCAGAGTATTATGATAGTTTCCATCCATAATCCAGGTATCCCTGTTCAGAAGATCTTTCACAATTTTTTCCCATTCACATCTCGGTATAGGTTCCCAGTATGGTCGCCAGAAAAACTTGTCCAGATGGATCACAGGGATATTCAGGATCTCACCCATTTCCCGGGCAAGAGTTGTTTTACCGCTTCCGCTATTACCCAGGATTAGTATTTTTTTCATTTATGCCCTCACAACAGCTAAATTTAATACCTGTTCAGATCAGTCAAACCTAAAAAATATGGACGTATATTTCGCTTCAGATTATATAGAATACAGATGAAAATAATAATTGCTCCCGATAGTTTCAAGAATTGCCTGAGCGCAGACAAGATCTCGGACCTGATCAAAAAATTCATGAGCAAAAAGATGTCCGGGATCGATTTCGTTAAAATCCCCCTGGCAGATGGTGGTGAAGGGACAGTAGAAACAGTTCTAAATTTCAATAAAGGCAGATTGATCAGAAAAGCAGTATCAGGACCTTTCGGAGATAGAATTATTGCCGAATATGCTATACTCGACGGTGGTAAAACAGCAGTTATGGAAATGGCTTCAGCCTGCGGGATCAGCCTGCTTTCCCCTTCTCAATATAATCCTCTAATGACAACAACCTCCGGTTTGGGTGAACTGATCTTATCAGCACTCGATGAAGGTTGCAGCAAAATTATTATCGGATTAGGCGGTAGCGCAACCAATGATGGAGGAGCCGGAGCAGCACATAAACTCGGGTTCAGGTTCCTCGATATAAATGGAAAAACCATAGTTCCGATTGCTGAAAATCTGAGTAGGATCTATACGATCAATACTGAGAGTGTCGATAACAGAATAAAAAGCACGAAGTTCATTGCTGCTGTCGATGTTATGAATCCACTAACAGGACATCAGGGAGCCAGTTATGTGTATGCCGGTCAAAAGGGAGCTACTCCTGAACAAATCCTCATTCTGGAAAAAAAATTAAAGCATTATGCCCGGATCATTAAGACAGCTCTTGGTGTAGATATTGAATATGTTCCCGGTTCAGGAGCTGCCGGTGGACTGGGCGGAGGAATGATCGCGTTTCTCAATGCCGGAATCGTACAAGGGATAGATCTCATCATGCAAATGATTGAGTTTACTCATCGAATTTCGAATGCTGATCTAATTATCACCGGCGAAGGAAAACTGGATAAGCAATCTCTTTACGGCAAGGTGGTCAGCGGTATCTGCTTGACAGCACAAAAGATGAAAATTCCGGTGATAGTAATTGCCGGTAAATATGAAGACTGGAAAATTGTCACACGAAAGCTTCTCTGCACGAAAATAATTGAGATCACACCGGAAAATATAGCGATTGCATCTGGTATAGATGATTTCGAGCAATACCTGGAACAGGCTGTTGAAAAAATCATAGATCTTATAAAAAAAGATAATTAGAGTAAAATTGAAAATGAAGAGATATTTGGAGAAAATCTTTTATTCAACTCATCCCCCAGCCTACACCCAAGCAACGGCTTGGCAGGCTAACCCCTTCTCTTACAAAGAGAAGGGAAATTGAAGTCATCCCTCCGGCAGCTGCCGGAGAGGGACAGAGGGTGAGTTAGATAATCTAATTATGCAAAACCATTGAGGTTTTTAATAATCAGGAGGACATGTTGAAACCAAGGATATTTATTACCAGAATGCGTCCGGAAAGGGCTATGGAAATACTCCACGAAGATTTCCATGGATCGGTAAATACTGAAGATAGAGTTTTGACCAAAGCTGAGATTATCCGGGGAATGCAAGGATGCCAGGCTCTTTTATGTTTACTAAATGATAAGATCGACTCTGATATAATCAGCAGTAATCCCAAGCTGAAAGTTATTTCCAATTATGCTGTCGGTTATAACAATATAGATGTTAAGGCAGCAACAGACAGAAATATAGCTGTCTGCAATACTCCCGGTATACTTACAGAAGCTACAGCGGATCTGGCCTGGGCTCTATTAATGTCTGCAGCACGACGTATAGTGGAATCGGATAAATATATCAGGGAAAACCGGTTTCAGGGATGGGCTCCGCTATTAATGCTGGGACAGGATGTGTATAGCAAAACAATTGGTATCATCGGGACAGGCAGGATCGGAATGGCTGTTGCCAGAAGAGCATACGGATTCAATATGAAAATTCTATATCATGATAAGAATCGTAATCGAGATCTCGAGAAGAGATATCAGGCGGAGTATTGCCGGTTGAAAACTTTAGTGAAATCAGCAGATTATATAACTCTCCATCTACCTCTTACAGAAGAAACAACAGATCTGTTTGGTGATAAAGAGTTTGATTTGATGAAAAATACTGCCATTATCATCA
>JAUVIJ010000079.1 GCA_030592835.1 Candidatus Cloacimonadota bacterium
ATACATACTATTCACAGGATTTTTTTTGTCCTGCATCAGTTTCTTGATAATATCATTATAAAACATCTTACCCCTCACAAAATAGTTTTCGAGGAAAAAAAATCAAAAAATTAGTTAATTATACTATTATCTACTCCAGTACAATTTTGTCAAACTTCTTTTCTTATAAATAAAGATTGACATAATCAAAAATTATAGACAGAGATCAACCGGGGAATGAGATGAAGCTTATAAAAAACGCCGTGATATCCGATAAACAAGTATTGGTTAATATATTATTCAATGACAAGATCCGGAATATTGGTCACAAAATCCCAACAACTGAAGTTGATGAAACGATCGATCTCGAAGGGATGTTGCTTATTCCCGGTTGTATAGATGCGCATGTCCATTTCAATGATCCTGGATTCAACCAACGGGAAGATTTCCTCAGTGGGTCAACTTCTGCAGCCTGGGGCGGTATAACCACTATTGTAGATATGCCCTGCACATCCAAACCTCCCGTCACAAATATAAAAAACCTGAATACAAAAGTGGAACATATAGATAAAAAAGCTGTTGTAGATTATGCACTCTGGGGAGGAATTCGTGGTAATGATATTCCCGTAAATCCAGAGATAATAGATAATCTCTGGAATGAAGGTGTTGTTGGATTTAAACTATACACTATCTCTGGTATGTCATCTTTTACTGAACTTTCTTATAATCAAATTGAAGCAATCCTCACTTCATTCCCGGAATATCTGTTCGCTTTCCATGCTGAGGATAAAGATGTAATATCAGCTTCTCTCAATACCTATACAAAAGAGCAACTTAGTAAACCTGAATACTATGTGCAAACCCGACCAGTAGAAGCTGAATTCACGGCAGTAGAGAAAATCCTGGAATTATCACAGAAGAACCGGATTCATTTTGTTCATATCAGTTCAAAAAAAGCCGCTCAATTGATCATCCGTGAAAAAAAACATCAGGATGTTACCTTTGAAACCTGTCCTCATTATCTCGATTTTACAGCAGATGATATTCCTGCTTTGTTAGGTAGGATCAAAACTGCTCCTCCTGTTAAATTCCAAGCTGACAGGTCCTATCTAAGAGATACTCTTGCTCAGGGAACAATAGATTATATAACCACAGACCATGCTGGTTGTAATTATACTCGGGATAAACTCTATCATGATTTTTCGAGAGTTTACAACGGTATTCCCGGCATAGAATTGATGATCCCCTACCTGTTTTCCGAATTCTATCTCAAAAATAAAGTATCGCTGGCAGAAATGATAAAACTGACTTCCGAGAATCAGGCAAAAAGATTGGGACTATATCCCCGTAAAGGTTCTCTCGAGATCGGATCGGATGCAGATTTTACAATCCTGGATCTCGGGAATCCTTTCACAGTAGATGAAAACCGTCTCCATTCTAAAGGAAAATATTCTCCCTGGAATGGTAAAGAACTGAACTGTCAGGTTGCTATGACAATAATCAGGGGAAAAACGGTTTTTGAGAAAGATACAGGCATTTTAGTGAAATCTGGTTACGGAGAATGGGTTAAACCCAGATAATGCAGTAGATATTTTTAAATAGTAGCATTAAGCTTTAGGCTTATGGGTAAGTTAACGAATATTGAAATCAACTGCTTGTGATTGTAAGAGATTTTTCAGGATCTGCAATTTTTCTTGAGAAAGGGTGTGAGCAGTTTTGTACTCTTCATCAAGGGTTCTGTCAGAAATGAATTTCTGTAAATAATATCTTTTGGCATTGCCGATCGAACTGCACATGGACTTAATCCCTTCCTGAGTGATAAGATGGTCAACCAATGTGCTTCTAAACTCATAATCTATGCTGGAATTCTTGATGATTTCTATACTTCGGGAAATCTTGTCCATATCAACCCAGGTTCCTGTAACAAGATGATACTTATCCGATGGACCTTTGATATCCATTGCCAGATAATCAACAAGGTCATACCTGATCAAATCCTCTAACATATCAGGATTGGTACCATTTGTATCGAGCTTTATCAAAAAGTCTTTTCTCTTTATATTTTCCAGAAATCGGGGGAGGTTTTCCTGAAGAGTAGGTTCACCACCTGTAATTGATACTGCATCTAGTTTTCCCTTTCTTGTCTCCAGAAAAGATAAGATTGTCTGCGGAGAGATAAGATCGGAAAATTTATCCGGATTGACCAGATCTGGGTTATGGCAGTAGGGACAACGGAAATTACACCCCTGAGTAAAGATAATCGCACATAATTTACCTGGATAATCTATCAGGGAAAACCGTTGAAATCCGCCTATTTTAATCATAGTATGCAGATCATTCTGCTATTTTAAAGGGTTTACGCAGGTCAAATTCTGCTTTTTTGCCTTCGTTCCACTGCTGGACAGGACGCAGATAGCCAACGACCCGGGAATAAACCTCACAATCAGCATGGCAGAAGGGGCAGTTGAAATGTTCCCCCTCAATATAACCATGATTCTTGCAAACACTGAAAGTAGGAGTAAAAGTAAAGTAGGGTAAATGATAATTATCACAGATCTTGTTCACTAAATTTTTGACAGTCTCGATATTTTTGACTCTTTCCCCTGCAAAGAGATGCAATACAGTACCACCGGTGTATTTTGTCTGGATCTCATCCTGCAGGTCAAGGGTCTCGAAGATATCATCAGTATAATTAACAGGTAGATGGGTCGAATTAGTATAGAAGGGTTTATCACCTTCATTAGCAACGATAATATCCGAATACTTCATTTTATCGATACGAGCCAGTCTGTAGGTCGCCCCTTCGGCAGGTGTAGCTTCCAGATTATAATTATTTCCTGTTTCCTCCTGGAATTTAATTAGAATATCTCTCATAAAATTCATGACTTTCAGGGTAAATTCCTGACCGCTATTACTGGCTATATTCTCTCCAAGAAGATTAAGACAGGCTTCATTCATTCCAATAAGTCCGATAGTTGAAAAATGATTTTTCCAATATTTATCAAATCTTTCCTTTATGCCCCTGAGATAGAATTTAGTATAAGGATAAAGATTGTTAGCAGTAAGTTTTTCCAGTATTTTTCGTTTGATCTCCAAACTCATTTTCGCTTTATTCATAGCGCTTTTTAATTTCTCAAAAAAAACATTCTCATTATTTGATAGATATGCCAATCGGGGCATATTAATTGTCACTACTACTATTGATCCTGTAAGAGGATTTGCCCCAAAAAGACCACCCCCGCGTGCCTCCAGTTTTCTGGTATCCAGACGTAATCGGCAACACATTGAACGGGCATCTTCAGGATCCATGTCGGAATTAACAAAATTTGAGAAGTAGGGTATACCATATTTAGCCGTTACTTCCCATAAATCATTTAAAACAGGATTATCCCAGTCAAAATTCTTTGTTATGTTATAAGTAGGTATCGGGAAAGTAAATACTCTCCCTTTGGCATCTCCTTCGCTCATGACCTCCAGAAAAGCTTTATTTAAGATATTCATTTCTTCTTGGAAGTCGCTGTAATTTTCTTTCTGGAGAACCCCACCGATTATTACAGGAGAATCAGCATAAGTTTTAGGAATAATAAGGTCCAGGGTAATGTTGGTGAAAGGTGTCTGAAAGCCAACCCGAGTTGGTATATTAACATTGAAAATAAATTCCTGCAGAGCCTGCCTGACTTCATCATAATTCAAGTTATCATAGCGAATGAAAGGAGCCAGTAAAGTGTCAAAATTCGAGAACGCCTGGGCACCGGCTGCTTCTCCCTGTAATGTATAAAAGAAATTAACTACCTGCCCCAGGGCACTACGGAAATGTTTTGCAGGTTTACTTTCAACTTTACCTCTCGCCCCTTTAAATCCTATTAAAAGCAGGTCTCGAAGATCCCAACCAACACAATAAATGGAGATCTGCCCCAGATCATGAAGATGGTAATCTCCGTTAATGTGACCTTCTCTGATATCAGGAGGATAGATCTTGTTCAACCAGTAGATCTTGCTGACTTCGGAAGCTATGTAATTGTTGAGACCTTGAAGTGAATAAGCCATGTTGCTGTTTTCTTTTACCTGCCAGTCCAGTTTTTCCAGATATTTATCGATCAGGTCTATTTCAGCATTGGATACTATTTCTCGCAACTGGGTGTGTTGATCACGATATAATATATAGGATTTGGCTGTTTTAGCAAAAGCTGAAGACAGTAATACCTGCTCGACAATATCCTGTATCTCCTCGACGCTGGGTATCCTCTTATCAATTAATTGCTGAGCCAGGTTTATGACCTGAAGTGTTAATCTTCTAGCAATTGCTTCGTCAAATTCCTGGGTGATTTTACCTGCTTTTAAAATAGCATAGGTAATCTTGTTGACTTCAAACTTGACTATCTTATTATCCCGCTTCCTGATAAATTTAAACATAAAAAGCTTCTCTCTATATATTTTTTCTGTTTTTCCTGTGCTTTAAAAACCGATAACTTCCTGAAATTTAGTAAGTTACAGACCTCTATCATAGGCGGGATAATCTGTCACAATTTCTGTTACTTGTTAAAGTGTAATAAGTTACACGTGTTGTCAAGTTAGAAATTATGGAGCATTGACTATTAATTGTGTAATCAACTTAAATTTTGAACGTTTAGGTACATCTAAAAAAATTTCCGGTAAGATTAATGTGATATCTCCGGTCTTTAAAATCAACATTTTGTCCACCCGCAGATATTGCATTTCATACAACCTTCGCTATGTTCAATATTACTTCCACAATCCGGACAGGTTCCATTGATCTTTTTCGAGTTACTTTTGCTTTTTACTTTTGTCATATTCTGATTGATTTCATCGATATTTTTTTCCGAATTCTGTGAAATCTGCAGGAATGTATCCAGAGATTTTGCCACACTATCACCACAGGATGTAACCATTTCCCCCTGATGCCACATGGGAGAAGGGCATCTTATACCTCTCAATTGCTTGATAATAGAGGTCACTTTGACATTGGAACGCAAACATAATGATACGAGCCGTGCTATAGCTTCCAGTTGAGCTGAAGCACATCCTCCCACTTTTCCCATCTGTGTGAAAAGTTCACAGGGTCCGTTTTCATCTGAATTAATGGTTACATATAGATGTCCACATCCTGTTTCGATCTTCTGGGTAACGCCAGTTGTAACTGCAGGTCTCTGCCTGGGAGCGACTCGATTTCCATTTAACTCGCTTTTCAGTTTTTTGCCGACATTTAGGACTTGATTGTCTCTACTGCCGTCACGGTATACGGTCACACCCTTGCATCCGCTTTCGTAAGCAAGTTCATATGCCATTTTGATATCTTCCTTTGTAGCATTATTAGGAAAATTTATGGTTTTAGAAACTGCATTATCAGTATATTTTTGAAATGCTGCCTGCATCTTGATATGCCACTGAGGACTGATATCATGAGCTGTTACAAACACTTCGCGAATTTCTTCCGGAATTTCTTCCATCTTGGCTATGCTACCTATTTCAGAAACTTTTTCCATCAATTCTTCAGAGTACAAATCAGCTCTTTTAATTGCTTTTTCGAAATAGGGATTTATATACAATAATTTATCCCCATCCATAACGGATTTAACATAGATAAGGGAAAACTGGGGTTCTATTCCGCCTGAAGTATTAGCGATCATACCGATTGTTCCAGTCGGTGCAATAGTAGTTGTCGAGGCGTTGCGAATTCCCTTTCCTGCTATCTCCTCTCTTAATTTCTGCCAATCCAGATTATTGTTACTACGGATCAAATTCCCTTTTTCATAAATACTTCCTTTGAAATTGGAAAACTTCCCTGATTCAACTGCCAGTTCTATTGATCTTATCTTGGAATAATAATCAATATACTCCATGATTTCTTCCGCAAGGTCGATAGCTTGATCACTATTATAGGGAATTTTCATCTGATAGAGGACATCCGCCCAACCCATGATACCCAGACCGATCTTGCGATTTGATTTTACCACTTCCTCAATCTCGGGCAGAGGAAATCGGGATCTGTCAATAACATCGTTGAGAAAGGAGACGCTGTCTCTGACAATCATTTTTAATGTATCAAAATCAAATTTGCTGTCTTTTACAAAAGCTGACAAATTTATCGATCCCAGATTACAAGCTTCATTAGGAAGCAGAGGTTGTTCTCCACAGGGATTTGTAGAATCGATCCTTCCAAGTTGGGGTGTAGGATTGAATTTATTTATCCTATCAATAAAGATGATACCCGGTTCGCCATTTCTATAGGCCATATCAACGATAAGATCAAAGACTGCTCGGGCTTTAACCTTATTAACGATTTCCCGGGTGTAGGGAGAGATCAATTCGAAATCTATATCATCATGAACCGCTCGCATGAATTTTTCTGATAAGCCAACACTGATGTTGAAATTTGTTAGATCATCGGGGTTCTCTTTGCAAGTTATAAACTCCAGAATTTCCGGATGATCTACATTCAGAATAGCCATATTGGCACCCCGCCTGGTTCCACCCTGTTTAACCGCATCTGTGGCGGCATTGAAGACTTTCAGGAATGATAACGGTCCACTGGAAACACCTTTCGTACTCCTGACACGAGCATTGGCTTCCCTCAATTTGCTAAAATTGAACCCTGTTCCTCCTCCACTTTTATGGATTAAAGCTGCATTTTTTATAGTATCGAATATTCCTTCCATACTATCTTCTATCGGTAACACAAAACAGGCAGATAATTGCTGGAGATCATTCCCGGCATTCATCAAGGTTGGTGAATTAGGTAGAAAATAACCGGAATCCATTAATTTAAAATATTTTTCTTTTTTGGAAACATCTCCTCCACTAATATTAGAAGAAACCCTATCCAAAAGTTGTTGCCAATTTTCTATCGGTCTTCCCTGATCGTCCTTCTTGAAATACCGTTTATTAAGCACAGCCAAGGCATTTTCACTTAAATTCATACTACTCCAGCCAAATAAAATTCATCGAAACGCTAACTGGTTATATATCAATCAGTTACACTTTCAATTAGCAATTATCTATATTTGATTTTAGAATTGCTATCAGTTAAAATCCAAGGGGATACTGACCGTGTCAAGCGGGAAATAATTATTTAAATGTGATGTGTTTTCCAGTGTGCTTGTATAAAGGAATTAGATGATTATATTATTTTCAAAAAAATATTTTTTATGCTATTATTAGTTTCTGATGGTTTTCACCGTATCAATTTTAAGAGTTTTTTTTGCAGGATACAGGGTAGTCAGATAACTGATCAAAATAACCAGAATTGGAACAAATATGAAATCCTGCCACCTGATATCAACGGGCAGCCAATGCAGTGGGAATCCTGGAACGGGGATCTTGATCAAATGCCATTTCTGTTGGATAAGCAACAGGATCAATGCCGATATTGTACCTAGAAAAGTTCCCGTTATGCCGATGATCAAACCAACAGCAATGAAGATCTGTTCTATCGTTTTTCCGGAAGTTCCGATTGCTTTTAAAACGCCAATATCAACCTTCTTTTCCGTAACCAGTTTGATATAATTACCAATCATATTAAAAGCGGAAATAATAATCATTAAAGTCAGTACCAGGAACATGACAATCTTTTCCATCCTGATCGCATTGAAAAGATTAGCATCAAATATACTCCAGTCTTCGACAATATAATCCGAACCCAGACTTTCATTCAATCGACTGGATATTTTAGGGGCAGAATCCGGATTATCAGTTTTCACTTCAATATGATCGACTTCGCTGTTCAATCCGGAGAAATACTGGGAATTCTTCAATGAAATGAATGAAAACAACTTATCATACTCTGGTAAACCCGAAATAAAAAGGCCAATCACCTTAAATTTTTTACTTCTGGGAAGCAATCCGAAAGGAGATGGTTCCGTACCTATCGGGGAAGTCAACTTGATTTCCTCCCCCACTGTAACATTCAAGGTCAAGGACATATCCAGACCTAAAATAATTCCATCATCTTCCAGTGCGGATGAGTCTGGAATTCCAACCCTGATCTTATCAAAAATGGAGGAAACTTCCCGATGATTGTCATAATCGACTCCGTAACAAAGAGACGACACAATATTCCTTCGGTTTTGTAACATAAGTTCATTTTTGCAGACAGCTTCAGCAGCAATGATCCCTCTGGAATTTTCTATCTTTTCGATCAGTTTATCAAATTCTTTTATTGGTGAATAATCTGTCCTGTAAACCATGATATCAGCTTTCGAACCAACAACCCGGTTTCGCATATCGGCATCGAATCCATTCATGATAGAAGAAACTACCAGAAGTGCAAACACTCCTATAACAATGCCGGTAAGGGAAAGC